>JBLIMI010000211.1:0-6516 GCA_047638655.1 Minisyncoccia bacterium
AGAGGTGGCCGTGGCGAGAGTGGCACCCGATGAGCGCGAAGCCATGCGGTGGTTGATCGCTCACATGCCGCTTGTTGACCTGACGAGCTTGGACGCGGACTACTTGGTCGCCAACCACCGCCTAGCATTCGAGTCCTGGAATGACTCCCCATGGCGTGCCACGGTGGACCGCGCCCACTTCCTTGATGCCGTCCTGCCCTACGCTTCGGTCAACGAACGCCGCGACCCCTGGCGTTCCAAGTTGCGTGAACGCTGCCTGCCCATGGTGGAAGGAGCAACGAGCCCATCTCAGGCTGCGGCGATGCTGAACAATGCCATCTGGAACGAGTTCAATGTCAAGTACTCCACCCAACGAGCGAAGCCCGACCAGAGCCCTTTCGAGACCATGGAATCTGGGCTAGCTTCATGCACTGGGCTCAGCGTTCTCTTGATTGACGCCTGCCGCTCCGTTGGAGTGCCGGCGCGCTTTGTAGGGACTCCGCGCTGGAGCGACGACAGCGGCAACCACTCCTGGGTGGAGATTTGGGACGATGGCTGGCACTACACGGGTGCGGCGGAACCGACAGGCATGGATCTGGATCGAGGGTGGTTTGCAGGTCGCGCCGCCGGTGCGCTGCGAGAGCAGCCGGGCTATGCGATCTACGCGGTGTCTTGGCGCAGCACTCCGATCTCGTTCCCCTTGGTGTGGTTGCCCGATGATGAAACGGTGAACGCGGTCAATGTGACCGATCGTTACACGGGAAAAGGGGAAGCCCTTGCCGAAGGGCAGGTTCGTGTGCGCTTTCAAGCGCTCGAGCCCGCTGCAGGGAAACGTGTGAAGGCCAGTGTGGCTTTGCTCAAGCTTGCGGACTTCGAGTCTGGCGGAGCCACGTTCGATTCTCTAGAGAGCCTTGGATCCACAAGGGACGAGAGCTTTGACGCGAACGATCACCTCGTCATGACACTGGATGACGGCGAGTCGTATGTTTGCTCTCTGAAGTGGAATGGCCGACAGCAGCAAGTTTCGTTTGTGGCCGAAGACGAGTTGCTGATTCGCGTTGGACACGCAAGCGAACATGCCTGGGCCACGGCCGCTCTGTCGAGTGAACAAGCCAAGGCCGAAGCTGAACGGCAGTGGGTCGAGTACGGAGAATCGGCGCGAGCAGACGCTGTGGCGACCTTGGCTTCCGGAGAACTTCAGCACGGGGAGTTGAAGCTTCCCTTTTGGTACACGACGTTCGGTGAAGCGCCGCAGGGGGGGCACAGTCTCTACATTTCGATGCACGGCGGGGGCGGGGCCCCGAAGAAGGTCAACGACCAGCAGTGGGAGAACCAGAAGAAACTGTACAAGCTCGAAGAGGGCATCTACCTCGTTCCGCGCGCGCCCACGGACACCTGGAACTTATGGCATCAGGGCCACATCGACGGCTTCTTCGACGAGTTGATCCGTTCCATGGTGCTAGCAGAAGGCGTTGATCCCGATCGCGTCTACCTAACTGGTTACAGCGCGGGCGGTGACGGCGTCTATCAATTGGCACCGCGCATGGCCGATCGCTTCGCGGCAGCAGCCATGATGGCTGGGCACCCCAACGAAACCCAGGCGGACGGTTTGCGCAACTTGCCCTTTGCTCTGCACGTAGGGGGAGAGGACGGCGCGTACGATCGCAACAAGATCGCCAGGCAGTGGAAGGTCAAATTGTCCGAACTCGCTGCGCTGGATAGCGGTGGCTACGAAAATCAAGTTGTTGTTCACGAAGGAAAAGGACACTGGATGGATCGCGAGGAAGCTAGCGCAATGCCTTGGATGGCCGGCCATGCCCGCAACTTGCGCCCGGCTAAAATTGTCTGGCTCCAGGACGACGTGTTGCATGAGAGGTTTTATTGGTTGCGCAATTCTGCACCGAAGGCACGTGAGCGTGTGGTGGTTTCCAGGGAAGGCCAGGTCATCACCATTCACGAGGCGCCTCCTGGGACCCAACTTGAAATACTCCTCGATGACAGCATGTGCGACCTCTCGCTGGAGGTCATCGTTCGCCATGGGGAGACTGAACTCTTCCGGGAAGTCCCCGTGAGAAGCGCTGCGACCATCAAGGAAACTCTTGAAGAACGGGGGGACCGCAATGCGATCTTCTGTTCAGAGATTGTGGTCAGCGTGCCGAGTGGCGACTGAATCGTTACTGTGTAGGAGTCCCATCCAACAAGTTCTACGCACTCAGCACCATGATCAAGGTCCTTCTCACCAGTCTTTGCTTTGCCGGGCTCATCCTCCCCACCATGCTTGAACGCGAAATCGACGATCCCATGGCCGCGGCCATGCTTCGCAGCGATCGCCTCGAGTCGGACATCGCCCGCGACGCGGATCGCAAGCCCAATCAGGTGCTAGATTTCTTTGGCATCAAACGCGGCATGCACGTGGCGGACCTGATGGCAGGGGATGGTTACTTCACGGAAATCCTTGCACGCTCCTTGGGGAAGGACGGAAAGGTCTACTGCCAAAACACGGCCATTCCATTGAAGGTTTTTGCAGAGAAGCCGCTGACCACGCGCTTGTCGCGTCCTGGGCTCGAGGGCGTCGTGAGGCTCGATACGGAATTTGAAGACAGTGGTCTGCCCGAAGGGCTCGACGCTGCCATCTTGGTCCGCTTCTACCACGACTTTGGATGGCAGGAAGTCGACCGCGACATGTTCAATGACATGGTCTTTTCCAAGCTCAAGCCCGGAGGCATCTTCGGTGTGGTGGATCACATAGCGAAGGCTGGGGAAGGGATCAGTCAGGGCAAGACCCTGCACCGCGTGGACCCTGCCCTCGTCCGAGAAGAAATCGAAGCTGCGGGTTTCGTCCTCGAAGCCGAGTCGTTCTTGTTGCGCAACACAAAGGACGACCACACCTGGAATATTTTCAGTGGCGGTGGCGGTCGCCGGGACAAGACCGATCGCTTCATCTACCTGTTCCGCAAACCGCTCGAATAACGCCTAGCGAGTTCCCACGCGGAAACGGAACCCATTCGGCGTGCGCCGGACGCTGCAGGTGAGGAACGACTCAAAGACATCCGCGGATGGTTTCGCTTGCGTGCCCTCGGCCGCTGCTGGCGACTCTAGGTCGCGGTAATGTCGTAATTGCAAAGGCTTCAAGGAGACGCAGCCAATGAAGCATGCGTCTTGATTCTCATTGAAGGCTTGCAGCATGACTTCGTCAGACAAGAGGCTCGAGTTCAAGTCTCCATTTTCCGCCCGTAGTGCGCGTTCGATCGTCGATCTGGCGAATCCCAGGATAAAAGCGTGCGGCGGGAAGGCGAGCCCACCATCAATATCCACACCCGCCGAGTTGTCGAGATCCCCGCCGGAGCCGAACTGAATGGTGTACACATCCGTGCTCTCGATCTCCTCCAGGTCAAATTCGGACTCGAGGCCGGTGCTGCCGATCAAGCGTTCGAAGGCGTCCAGGAACATGTCTCCGCTCTTGAGGCCAAGAGTCAGGCCCAGTTCATCCAACTCCTCGTCATAGGTCATGAAATCAGCTGTGGCTGCAGCAGGAGGCCGTTGGGACTCGACGGAGTACACAACGAATGTGCCATCCAATTGACCGAGAACTTCCTCAAGGACGTCAACGCCCGTCATAGCCTTGGCGGCTTCAAGACCCGCGTCCACAGAGGCAAGAGCTTCCTCTCCCGCTTGTTCGATGTAAGCCGCGTGCAGCTGACTGTAGAACGAACTGATGTCCCATTGTAATGCCGCCACAGACCACAATTGCTTAGGCGTACGGGCGGGAGTTGTTGCCGGTAGCGCAGAGAACGTATCCGCTAGCTTGGCCGCCAGGGTGTCCTTGGGGATGTGCAGGAAGGCTTCGCAATCCACGCGTCGTCCCGGGAACACGTCGGCCACCACGTGCAGCCAGATGTTCGCTTCGAGTCCGAGCATCCCTGTTGGGTCGGGCAACATTCCCTCCGCCGCGTCCTTCAGCATGGACTCCGCTTCGTCATGCAGCGATGAGAGGTCTCGAAAAAATTCGAGGCCCCCTGTGCTCGGTGTGCTTTCTCGTGCCGCTTCGAATTGCTGTACGAGAGCACTCCGATGATCCGTCCCCATGTTCGAAAGGCTGGTCTCGATCCCTTTCAAAAGGGTCTCTCCATCTTTGGCAGAGAACAGGCCCATCATCTGCGGGTGGTTCACAAAGGCGGCGTAATGCCCAATGCGCTCGGGACTGGCCGAGTCGCCATCGGCCGGCCAGGCGCCGATTTCAATCTGCGCATCGCCACTCTGAACGGCCTGCCGAAGTCCCTCCACGTTAGCCTCCGGAAGCCAGGAGCGCATGGCGTTGGTGAGCGCTTCCCTTTCCGCAGGAGCTTGAGTGAGAAATCCGGCCAGTGAGTCTCCCACAAAGAAAACGCTCTCTCCGCGGGTGGCGTCTGCCATGGCGTAGATCCCGCTCATTTGAGAGTGGGTTTGCATGCGGAATTCTCGCTCGAGCTCACCCAATAAAGGAGCGCCCTCGCTGGAGCTCAACAGCCCGATCCAATCGTTCTGCAGCGCTCGCAGGCGCAGGGCTCCAAAGTTCTGGCAGTAGATCAAGCCGTCGGCATCGGTCGGGACAGCCGTCAGCAGGGACGCGTTGGGCTGTTGGGTCAGAGCCGAGGGGCAGAGCAGGAGCAGGGAGCAGACTGAAAGAAGCATGACGTGGAGGGTTGTTTGAGGCCTGCGGAGAGGTCGTGAGTCCAATCCTACGTCTGTCCCACGAAGGTGTGTTGTCCGTCGTGCGATGGACCTAGATAAGCTGCGCTTATCGATGGGGCCCGACAGGCCTGTCCGTGGCCGGCTTCTGCTCCCAAGAGCACAACGCCTGCGTGCTTGCTAGCGACAGGCTCGTCCCTGTCGCTAGGTTTCTGATTGCCCTTCAGCGTGAGAGCCGGACGGCCGTCACTTTGTATTCGGGCGTGCCGATCTCTGGGTCCTTTCCATCTCCGGTCAGGATGTTTGCCCGGGCTTCAGCAAAGTGCATGGGCATCCAGAGCACACCCGGGTTTACGGCATCAGTGATTTTGGCCTGGACCTCGATCGCCCCGCGGCGGGACTCCACGGTCAGCCTGGCGCCTTGCTCGAGACCGAGCTCCTGGGCGTCAGCGGGGGAGATCTCGACGAAGCATCGGTCCTGCTTATCGAGGTGACCGTCGCTGCGTGCAGTTTGGGTAGCCGCGTTGTAGTGGTAGAGCGTGCGACCGGTCGTGAGCAAGAAAGGGAACTCTTCGCAGGGCTCTTCCCAGGGGGGCGTGTGGTCGAGTCCGTAGAGCATGCCTTTGCCCCGAATCGGCGCACCCTCGTGCAGGAACTTGGTCCCGGGATGATCCAGTTCGGGACAGGGCCACTGCAGCCCAACTTCCTCGATGCGGTTGTACCGGATACCAAAGAACTGGGGTGACAGGTCGGCGAACTCGTCCCAAACCGTCTCTGGGTTTGCGGGACCCCAATCGTCTCCAAGGTGTTCAGCAACCTCGAACAGAATTTGGAGATCGGGTCGCGCCTCTCCGGGAGGAGCAAGCGCCTTGCGAACCATTTGCACGCGGCGTTCTGAATTGGTGAAGGTGCCGTCCTTCTCCGCAAAGCAGGTGGAGGGCAAGACCACGTCCGCGTAGCGCCGCGAAGTCTCGTTGAGGAAGATGTCCTGGCAGACCACGAATTCGACTTTCTCGAAGCCGCTCTCGACGTGCTTGGCGTTGGGTTCCGAAATGACCGGGTCCTCGCCCATCACGTAGAACGCCTTCAGCCGACCGTCGTGCATGCCGTCCATCATTTGGTCCAAACGCAAGCCTGGCACCGTGCTCAGTTGCTTGCCCCAGGCTTTGCAAAACGCGGCATGAACTTTCTCATCACTGACCAATTGATAGCCAGGGAAGAAGACGGGGTTGTTTCCGACGTCGTTGCAGCCTTGCACGTTGTTTTGGCCGCGTAGGGGGTTCACTCCGGCTGCCTCACGACCGATGTTGCCGGTGACAAGCGCCAAGTTGGACAACGAACGGACATTGTCCACGCCGCAAACGTGTTCGGTGATTCCGAGGGTGTAGTAGATGCCCGCTTTCTCCGCCTGGGCGTAAATCCGGGCTGCTTTACGGATGTCCTCGGCACTCACTCCGCAAAGATCGGCTGCGCGTTCTGGAGTCCAGGCCCGGGCCGCTTCCGAAAACTCGTCGAAATTCTCGGTGAGGTTCTCGATGTAGATGTTGTCCGCCAAGCCCTCGTCGAGGATGACACCGGCGATGGCATTCATCAGCGGAATGTCCGTGCCGGGGCGAAGTTGCAGGTGAACGTGGGCCCGCTCGGCGAGCCAAGTGCGCCTGGGATCCACCACAATCAGTTTGGCGTCACGCCGCAGAGCGGTCTTCATGCGCAGCGCGAGAACCGGGTGAGCCTCGGTGGTGTTGCTACCCACAACCAGCATGCAATTCGTGTCCTCAATCTCAGCGATGGAGTTCGTCATCGCTCCTGCACCCAACGACCTGACCAGGCCGTACACCGTCGGGGCGTGTCATGTTGCGGCGCAACTGT
>JBLIMI010000212.1:0-6513 GCA_047638655.1 Minisyncoccia bacterium
CCGACGAGGTCTACAACCTGGCCGCACAATCTTTCGTTCCGACGTCTTGGGTGGAGCCTAGCCTCACAGGGCAATTGACCGGCATCGGGGTCACGCAAGTGCTTGAAGCCGTGCGACAAATTTGCCCGCAAGCGCGCTTCTACCAGGCCTCCAGTTCCGAAATGTTCGGCAAGGGTCGAGAAACGCCGCAAACGGAAACCACTCCGTTCTATCCGCGCAGCCCTTACGGTGTGGCCAAGGTCTACGGGCACTTCATCACCGTCAACTACCGCGAGAGCTACGATCTCTTTGCCTGCAGCGGCATCCTATTCAATCACGAGAGCCCTCGGCGCGGGGTCGAGTTCGTCACACGCAAGATCACTCTACAGGCAGCCAAAATCAGACTCGGCCTGGCCGATGAGCTCGTGCTCGGCAACCTGGAGGCGCGACGCGACTGGGGTCATGCACGCGACTACGTGCGCGCCATGTGGCTCATGTTGCAACAGGACCAACCCGATGACTACGTCATCGCCACTGGGGTCACGCACTCTGTGAAGGACTGTTGCCAGGTGGCCTTCGAGCACTTGGACCTCAGCTTCAGCGACTATGTTCGAACGGACCCCGAGTGGGTCAGGCCAGCGGAAGTGGATCTGCTTGTGGGCGACTCCTCGAAAGCCCGCGAGAAGCTGGGCTGGGAGCCCAAGGTCAGCTTTGAGGCCTTGATTCAAGGCATGGTGGAGAGCGATCTCGCCGCACTCTCGAAGTAGCCAGCCTCCCAGCGGGCCTCAAAAGGCCATTTCTTAGGGGCAAGAGGCGGAATTCTAGGGACCACCGAAAAAACTAGGGGCTCTCTTCAGCGTTCAAGAACCCAGGCGCGTCAATAGGGCAGATGAGACGAATGAACTCTCCCAAGACCGACCAAGCCGCCGAGATCCGGGCCCTCCTGAATGGGAGCGCCACGGAACTGGATCGCTGGTACCGCGCGCAACATCCCGTTGTTTGGCGGCTGTGTCTGGGATTCCTCGGTTCATCAGAAGAAGCCGAGGACGCAGCACAGGAAGCCATGTTGAAGCTACACGACAAACTGGACCGTTGGGACCCGACCCAACCCTACGTGCCTTGGCGCAACACGCTGGTCTTGAACCTCTGCAGAGACCGCCTGAGAAGGCTGGCCGCCCGCAAACAAGCTGAAGGCCGGGCCGTTCAAGACCGAGTCCAACCCGCCGCGACAGCACCCAGTGCCGGAATGGAACAAGAGGAATTGCGGGTGCTGATTCAAACCGCCATGCGCGCCCTTCCCGATCGTGAACGCGAGGCTTTCATTCTTCGTGAGCTGGAAGCGCTACCGACGCAAGCGGTCGCAGAAATCATGGCCGTCGGAGAGAGCAGCGTCCGTTCGCTACTCACACTCGCACGGCGCCGCTTGCGCGAATTACTTGGAAAGCAATTACCCGAACTGGCCGGAGGAACCGATGAGTAGTGAAGACCCCATCGATGACCTGCGCGCCGCCTGGGGTCAGCTCGATTCTCCGAATCCGACACCGGATGAGAACGACGAGACGACACAAGCTGTGGTTGATGCCCTGCGCACAGCCTGGCTCTCCATCGAGGTTCCCGAAGTGGATGTCCCTTTCCAACTTCATCGGCGCAGAGCCTCTCGCATGGTCACTTCCTTTGCGCGAATTGCGGCGGGACTCTTGGTGCTGGCCGGCGGGGCTGCCTTGCTCCGCCAGTTGCCCCCTGGCCGTGACTCACTCAACCCCGCTCCTAGCGAAACAACGGACATTGCCCAGGCCACAGCGCAAATAGCGCCAGAGCTATTGATTCTGGCCCTAGAGCCAAATCCTATCGAGAACGGCATCGTAGTCACGCACGGCAAAGTGCGACTCGTGATGCTTGAACCAACACTTCCTTTCGAACCCATGACTCTCGACGCAGAGCCGGAGAATTCCAAATGATGCTACCTATTTTACTCGGCCTGCTGGCCAACCCGACATCCACGCCTCGAGTCATCCCTGTCACGACGCAGACCATCTCAAGCGCGCAAGGCGACGAAAAGGACCCTTTCGATGAGGTCATCGCCTACTTTCACCCCAAGAAAGCAAGCGCTTCGCTGCTACGCCATACCATGCAAGAATTGACAGTTGGCGGGCGCATGCAACACAAAATCAACATTGCTGGTGCGGAAGGTAACTACAAGTCCATGTCCCCTTCTGTGCTCGAGTACGGGGAGAGCCTGCTCGTACGAGATTCCAGGGAGAAGATCAACGGCACCCTCGAGTTGTTGAAGAGCCTCGACGAGCGTTACGACGCAACCTCGCCCGCACAACAGCAGTCCAACTCCTCCACAATCTGGCAGTACTCGGTTACGCATGCAAAGCTGAGCTCCATTCGCAACGCATTGATCAATCTGTACCCCCCGCTCAACATCAACAAGAGTTCGAGTTCCCGTCCGCCCCAGATGAACTTCGTGGAAGAGTTGAACATGGTCGTGCTCAACGGAAGCGAGTCTCAGATCGAACAAGCCAAGATCGTGGTCGCGAGCATGGACGTCCCCAAGCCGAGGGTCATGCTCAGCTTCTACTTGATCGAAGGCGTTGTGGCTGCCAGCAATGACGCCCGTGTTCCCCTGGAGCTCGCCAAGGATCTCTCCAGTTTGGTGCCGTTTGAGGGCTTCAGGCTGCTCTCTTCCGCCATGCTGCCCAGCGATACTACCAATCGTCTGGAGTTCAACATTCAGCTTGAAGCCTTAGCGGGAAGTATCGGCCTTCAGATGAGTCCAGTTGCCTATGACAGCAAGACCGAGACCCTCACACTCGATGGGGTAAGAGTCGAACTTGCTCTGAACAAGAATGGAGGGTTCACGAGCAATTCCTTCACCACAAGCACCAGCTTGAACTCCGGAGAGTACACCGTGCTCGGAGCCATGGGGGCCAACCCGATCTTTGTGGTGATCAAGCTGACCACTGGCCACTGACGGAAGCTCTGGGCCACCCTGCCCGGGCAAAGCACCCAGGGAAGCCCGTCTACCCGACTCGGCGCCGCCATCTCCACGGAGTTGGACGGCGCCGAGTCGTTTGCAACACGCTCCCTCGGGCACGCCTTACAGACCGGGGGCAGCTCCAAGCGTCTCGGCTCCAGGCTCTTTTTCTCGGGGGGAAGTCATTGCCTTTCCATGGCTCGGGCTAGAATGCGCGGCCGCCAAGCGGAACCACTCCATGAGCCACTGGACCCCTCAATCAAGCCGCGATCTCTTCAACATTGAGAATTGGGGCCTCGGCCATTTCGGCATCAACCAAGAAGGCCACGTAGAGGTGATGCCCGATGGTCCCGAAGACCGGGTCGATCTACACCAACTGGTCGAGCAACTGAAGCGCCGGGGTGTTGAGACCCCGCTGTTGCTGCGCTTCGATGGTCTGCTGCGAGCTCGCGTGCGCGCCCTCTTCGACGCCTTTGAACAGGCCCGAATTGAATTCGAGTACCCCGCCCCCTACCAACTGGTCTACCCGATCAAGGTCAACCAAGAACGGGGAGTCGTCGAGTCCTTGCTCAAGGAAGGCCGCTCGCGGGGAATGGGTCTCGAAATCGGCAGCAAGCCCGAATTGATCGCGGTCATGACCCTCCGCGGCGGCGGCGACAACAGCCTCGTCATCTGCAACGGCTACAAGGACGAGGAGTACATTGAGCTAGCGTTGCTCGCCCAAAAAATCGGGATCACAGCGGTGATCGTGATCGAGAAGTTCACCGAACTTGAGACGGTCCTGCGCAAGTCGGAGGAACTGGGTATCCGGCCCGTGATCGGCGTGCGCACCAAACTGTCCTACCGCGGTTCCGGCCGTTGGTCCGAGTCCGGCGGACACCGCTCCAAGTTCGGACTCGCGACCGAGGAAATCGTGGCCTTGGTCGAGCGGCTACGCGAAAGCAACCAACTCGATTGCTTGCGCCTGTTGCACTTCCACCTCGGCAGCCAAATCACGAGCATTCGCTCACTCAAGACAGCGCTAACAGAAGCCACTCACACTCTCACGGGGATCACGGCACTGGGGGCGAAGATCGAGTGGTTCGACGTGGGCGGTGGACTCGGCGTGGACTACGACGGGTCCAGGACGAGCGGGGATTCGTCCATGAACTATTCCCTCCAGGAGTACGCCAACGACGTCGTCTATCAAGTTGGAGAAGCTTGCCGAGCCGCCAAGATCTCCTTCCCGACGATCCTGACCGAATCCGGCCGGGCGCTCTCTGCCCATCACGCCGTCCTGGTCACCGAAGTGCTGGGCGTCTCTGGGCCTGCCCGAGGCGATGCGCTCAGCCCTCCAGAGGCTGACGCGCACGAAGTGGTGCACAACTTCTATGAGGTGCTCTGCGGCATCAGCGCGGAAAATGCGCAGGAGGCACACCACGACTTGCGGGAACAACGCGAACGGGCGCGCATGCTGTTCAACACGGGTCAACTCACCATGCCCGAACGCGCCAGCGCCGAGGCCATCTACTGGAAAGGCCTCGTCCGGCTTCAAGAGATCACCTGGGAACTCGAGTACGTCCCTGACGAGTTCGCTGACCTCGAACGCGATCTGGCCGACATCTACTTCTTGAACTTCTCGTTGTTCCAATCGCTCCCGGACTCATGGGCCATCGAGCAGTTGTTCCCCGTGCTGCCTATTCAGCGGCTGGATGAAGAGCCCACGCGGCGCGCGGTGTTGGCCGACATCACCTGCGATTCCGACGGCAAGATCGATCGCTTCATCAGCTTGCGCGGTGAAAAACGAACGCTCGAAGTGCACACGCTTAAGAATAACGAGCCCTACTACATGGGCATCTTCTTGGCTGGCGCCTACCAGGAAATCCTGGGCGACATGCACAACCTGTTTGGAGATACCAACGTCGTCCATGTGGACACCGATGGCAAAGGCCAACCGCGCTTGCACCACGTGGTGCGTGGCGAGCGCGTGCAGGACGTCCTGGCCCACGTTGAATACTTCGAGAAAGACTTGCTGCGCGACATGCGCCGTCACCTCGAAGAGTCCCTCGAAAGGGGACTACTGACTTACGAAGAATCCGCACACGTCTGGCGCCGTTTTGAATCGGCTCTGAACGGGTACACCTACCTCTCCCGGGAATCCGCCTCAAAACAAGCGGTCCCCATTCTGCCTCCCACGTCATGAATATCTCTGAAGGCTCCCTCGTCGAAATCAACTACACCCTGGAAATCGAGGGCGGTGAAGTCGTCGAAAGCAGCACAGAAGAAGGCCCCCTGCAATACTTGCACGGCGGTGGTGAAATCCCCGACCGGCTGGAGGAGGCACTGCTGGGCAAGTCCATTGGCGACAAGCTCGAGCTGACCCTTGCACCGGAGGACGCCTTTGGCGATTACGACCTCGAGGCTCTGACCACCGTGCCGCGCTCCGAATTTCCCGAGGACGCCGAGCTCGAGAAGGACACCTGGATTCAGGTCGAGGTGATGTCCGATGATGGTGAATTGCTGGATGGCGAGAATGAACTCGAGATGCGCGTCGCCGAGGTCAGCGACGATTCCGTCGTGCTCGACGCCAATCACCCCCTCGCCGGTAAGACGATCACCTACAAGGTGGAGGTCCGCGAATTGCGCATGGCCACTGAAGCCGACCTCGACGATCGCCACGAGCACGGCGAAGACTGCAGTCACTAAGGCTCCCGGCGTCCATGTCGCTCCAGTTCCTCCCCAACCGGCAGGTACTCCAAATTCCGGAAGGTCATCCGCCAGTCCTGCTGGTGGTGATCGACACGGAAGAGGAGTTTGACTGGAGCAAACCCTTCGACCGAGGCAACACCTCGGTCGGAGCCATGGAGCACATCGGCAAGGCCCAGGAGGTCTTTGACGACTTCGGCATCCGACCGACCTACGTCATCGATCATCCCGTCGCCTCCAACCCCCAGGGGTTCGAGCCCCTCAAGGAGTTCGCGCAGTCGGGTCGAGCCGTAATCGGCGCCCACCTGCACCCCTGGGTGTCGCCGCCGCACCGCGAGTCGGTGGATTCCTACCATTCCTACCCGGGCAATCTCGAGCCTGAGTTGGAAGAGGAAAAGTTGCGTCGGTTGACCGACACGATCGAGCGCAACATTGGGATTCGCCCCAGTGCGTACAAGGCGGGTCGTTACGGCTTTGGGCCCAACACAGCGGAGATCTTGCGCCGACTCAACTATCGAGTGGATCTCTCCCCCGCCGCTGCCTTCGACTTGACCGCAGACGGTGGGCCGGATTGGTCGGAGACTCGCTCTGAGCCCTACTCCTTCGGTCCCGATGGCGAATTGCTGGGCCTCCCCACCACCGGCGCCTTCGTTGGCTGGCTCTCGCGCTTCGCACCCGCCCTCTACCGTCGCTCGCAATCTCCCCCTTGGAGCCATTTCCGCACCCCTGGCATCTTGTCGCGGCTGGGAGCCCTCGAACGCTTGATGCTGAGCCCCGAGGGTTACACCTTGGAACACCAAAAGCGCCTCACGCGGGCCCTTTTAACGGATGGCCCAAAAGTGCTGACCTTCGCCTTCCATAGCCCATCT
>JBLIMI010000213.1:0-6503 GCA_047638655.1 Minisyncoccia bacterium
CGGGCCCTCTACGAGGGGGCCCGCCAGGACGCCCTCGGCAGCGGAGTGCGATTCACGAGCGTGGACCCCGGCATGGTCAAGACGGGCTTCAGCGAGATCCGCTTTCGTGGGGACGAGGAGCGCGCCGCGAGTGTTTACGAAGGCGTGGATGCCCTCACTCCAGAGGATGTGGCGGATGCCATCGCCTACGCCGTGACCCGCCCAGCGCACGTCAACATTGGCGAAATCGTGATGTGGGCCTCCGCCCAAGCCAGCGTCACCGCCCTCACTCGGCGAGTTTGAAGCCTTACAAGGGGTGCCGTTTGGAACACCTGTCGCATAGAATTTGTGCCCCAATCCTTGCGACCGCGCACGACTGCTTCCTGCTACCGAATCCTTGAGATGAGTTCCGACAACAATCCCCTCGACGCCGAAATCGAAGCTGCCCTGAACGGCATGAACCTCCAGGACATCAGCGGTCGGACACCCGAGTCCACTGACCCCAAGAAGTCCACGGCCAAGCAACTCAAACGGGGAACCGTGGTGGGAGTCACCGGGCCCGACGTGTTTGTCGAACTCGGTCCCCGGGAACAGGGCGTGATCTCCGTCTCGGAATTCGAAACCACGCCCTCCGTGGGCGACTGCTTCGACTTCACCGTTGGGCGCATGGAAGAAGGGCTGTTCAGCCTCAGCATGCGCGAGGCCAAAGCGCTAGCTGCCTGGAACGACATCGAGATGGGCAGCATGGTTAGCGCCCGCGTGACCGGCGTCAACACTGGTGGCCTCGAGCTAAAGATTGGTCCTTTGGCAGCATTCATGCCCGCCTCCCACGTGGCTCTGTCACGGGTGGAAGACCTCTCCAAGTTTCTGAACGAAACCATGCTCTGTCAGGTGATTGAAGTCGTCCGCGAAAAGCAACGGGTCGTGATTTCACGCCGCGCCATTCTCGAGGGCGAACGAGATCAGGCTCGCTCCGAGGCAGCAGATTCACTGGTTGTGGGCAGCGTCGTGCGCGGCAAGGTCACGCGCATCGAAAAATTCGGCGCGTTCATTCAGATCGCACCCGGGCTCGAAGGCTTGGCCCACGTGTCGCAACTGTCCCAGAAGCGCGTGGAGAACGTGGAGGACTTCCTCAAGCCCGGGCAGGACGTGGAGTGCTTGGTTCTCGAAATCAAGGATGGCGGACAACGCATCAGCCTGTCCATGAAAGCGCTCGAGCCCAATCCTTGGGATGAAGCCCGGGACCGATACCACGAAGGCACGATCATCGAGGGCAAGGTGGTGCGCGTGGCTGACTTCGGTTGCTTTGTCGAACTCGAAGCCGGCATTGACGGCCTGGTCCACATCTCACAACTGAGCCGTGATCGCATCAATCGCGTGCGCGACGAGGTCAAGGAAGGCGAGACTTTTCCCGTGCGCGTGATCTCCGTGGATGTCTCCTCTCAGCGCATCTCACTCTCTCGTCTCGACGAGAGCGGCTCGGTCCTCGGTTCAGAGGAAGCTGC
Source organism: Minisyncoccia bacterium (assembly GCA_047638655.1). Classification (GTDB taxonomy): domain Bacteria; phylum Planctomycetota; class UBA1135; order UBA1135; genus JABACD01. The sequence goes on from JBLIMI010000213.1 coordinate 1,485, forward strand.
GGACGCGGGCGCCGTGCGCGACATGATGCAGGAAAACCGAGCGGGCAATATCAGCACCAACCTCGGAGACCTGTTCAAGAAAGCCATGGACGGCGGCAAGTAGAGCCGGGCGCCAACGTCTGCGGACTCAGCCGGAAACTCCGTCGAGTTCCGGCAGCATGATCAAGATGTCGAATTCGGGGTAATCGTGTATCGTGGCCTTGGCACGGCCCACCACCAAGGATTCGCCCTCGTTGTAAATCATCGCAGGTCGCACGTTTCCGGGCACTCCCTGGCAGCCCTCCGAGCTGACTTTGGCATCCACGCCGATCGCTTCACGCATGGCGGCATCCGCCGCTCCGCCAATGAAGTTCCCGACCTCGAGCATGGCGTCCTTGATACTCTCGTCGATGGCTTTGAGGGTCCGTTTGCTCTTCACCCCATCGTCCGGAATCATCATCAGATAGCACGCCAAACTAATCGCATCCGGGAGAGGAAAGAGCAGGCAACCGTGATGAAGCTCTCCGCCCTGTTCAAAGCCCAGGCGAAAGGAGATGTGGACGCGACCCTTTCCGGCAGGCCGCTCCGTCTCCTTGGCAACAGTGCTCGTTCCGACTACGAGATCTCGATCGGTGATCATGGAGATGTCCGAGCCGATGCGCTGAAATAGCTCCTCGACCAACTGCACCTCTCTTTCCGAGCCATAAGAGCTCATCCAGTGGCCTCGCTCAACCAAATCTCAACAGAGACGTTGCCTTGAGCCAGTTCGAAAACCAGTCCGCCAGCGGGGTGCTCATTTTCCACATGAACGCGCGTGTCGATCCGTGGCATGGACAGTTGGAAGGAGCCCTCGGGGTCGAGGGCGCGGGTCTTGAGAGCGCCAGTCACCATGTTCGCGCACTCGCCAAGGGCATCTTGAACTTCCTCGAGGTCCACGACCTCGTCGTCTTCCATCATCAGCAGTTTGCGTGCAATGTCGAGCGCGCCCTGGGCAGTTGCACGAAGGATCACGGAACCATTGGGGTTGCCGCTGAAGTCGACGACCGCTTCGATTTCCACCGAGTCATCCTTCGCTTCCGATTCCTCGCCATTCGAGTGGTGGCACTCTCCGCGCTCGACGAGTTTGGCGACGGTGTCCAGCATCGTGGAGAAGACCTCCTCCACGGCCTCCTTCATCTGATCAAGAATTGTTTCGTTCGAAATGTTCATGGTGTCTTCCTTGGGGGATAGATTGGAGAATCGGGTGTGGCCTAGAGGAACGGGTTCAGCGCGTCTCGAATGGTGTCGGGCGTAAAAGGCTTCGTCACGTACCCGTTCGCACCAGAAGTCATTGCGGTGCTGACCATGGACTCACCACCCTCTGTCGTGACCATGATGATAGGAAGCGTCTCCTTGTCACGGTCCTCACGTACCTTCTTGACCAACTCGATGCCGTTCATTTCGGGCATGTTGACGTCGCTCAAGATCAAAGCGATATCAGGATTGGCGACGAGTTGTTCGAGAGCTTCGAGGCCATTGCCGGCCTCAAGAATGATCTCGACTTCGACTTCTGCTTGACGGAGAACGCGTTTGATGATTTTCCGCATAGTGGAAGAGTCATCGACGATCATGAGCTTGTTCATTGGAGGCTACCTTTGAGGCAATAAGCAAATAGATGGTGGAATGCGAACATTCGCTTCCTGCAAGTGGGTGGGCCAGGAGGCCCGAATACAAAGCAACCCTTGGGGACTACCGTGCGCGCTCTTCTTCGGCACAGGGCACCCTGATTCCTTGAGCCGTTCCCAGAAATTGGGTAAGCCGGGGTCGTCCCCCCCCTTAGAACGAGGTCAGTAGCTCTCGCTAGCAGCCGGAAATTCCCCATCCCGGACATCTTCCACATAACGGCGGAAGGCAGAATGCATCTCTTCGCCCAGTTGAGCGTAGCGCCTCACAAATCGCGGATGAAACCGCGAATAGAGCCCCAGCATGTCGTGGCTCACGAGAATCTGGCCGTCGACCCCGGCCCCGGCGCCGATCCCTATCACGGGGACATCCATGGTGGTCGCGATCTCGGTGGCCAGTTGAGCGGGAATTTTTTCCAACACGATGGCGAACACTCCAGCCTGAGCGAGACAGCGAGCGTCCTCGCGCAGCTCATCCGCTTCCTCGTCCGTCGTCGCTCGCACCTGGTAGGAGCCGAACTTGTGAATGGACTGTGGTGTGAGACCTAGGTGGCCCATCACGGGAATCCCCGCCGTCACCAAGCGCTCTACGGTGCCCGCGATGCTGGCGCCACCTTCGAGCTTGACCGCCTCCACATGGGACTCCTTGACCATGCGGCCGGAGTTGCGCAAGGCCTCATCCGAGTTGACTTGATAACTCATGAACGGCAAGTCCCCTACCACCAATGCCCGATCCACGGCCCGACTCACCACGGAGGCGTGGTAGAGCATGTGATCCATGGAAACCGTCACGGTGGTTTCAAGTCCCTGGACCACCATGGCCACCGAGTCGCCCACCAGAATCACGTCCACCCCGGCGTTGTCGAGGATCTGCGCCATCAGGTAGTCGTAGGCGGTGAGAGCCGTGATGCGCGTTCCCTGCTTCTTCATGTCGAAGAGGTTGCGGGTGGTGACTTTCTTCTTGGGGATTTTTCCGTTGGTACTCATGGGGCTTCCGAAAGGCTACCCAATTGGACTGTCTGGCATAAGTGTGGTCGTTGGTTTCGGAAGTCCGCGCTTGGCAAGGGTTTGGAGCACTTTCGAGGGTGCAGAGGCCCTGCGCCCGCTTTTTGGCCCCATCCAGTCCGGGGCGCGTGAGCTTCCTGAGTCGACACCTGGCCCAGTCCAACTCCAAATGGTCCGGCGTCCTCGTGGCCGCAGCCTGAAGGCCGACTTCCCCAGATCGGCAAACGGGGATTTGGGCCGGGGCGCAAACCTCCGAAATTCACCCCTCAAAGGCAATCCACACTCACCCCAGTCAGTTCCCCTGGACACCATTTTGGAGGAGGGATTGGGCGCTATGGGCCCCATCCAGCGCCGCACTCATGATCCCCCCCGCAAAACCGGCCCCCTCTCCAACGGAGTAGAGATTCGCAAAGCCCGCGGCCACGCGTCGCTCTCGGTCCCGCACCATGCGCACCGGGCCAGAGGATCGGGACTCGATGCCCACCAGTAATCCCTCCTCACCACCGAAGCCTTCGAGCATTCCATCAAAACGCCACAAGGCCTGCCGCAAGGACGCGACGCCGATCTCGGGCAAGAGCAAGTCGATGCGACCGGGGACCACACCGAAGGTGTAACTTGTGCGACCGGGGTTGGGCGTCTCACGGCCGCCCAGGAAGTCAGGAATGCGCTGGGCGGGGGCGCTGAAATCGCCGCCGCCGGCTTCGAAAAAATTGGCTTCGAGGCGCTTACGAAATTCAAGGGCTGCAAAGGGGCCGGGGCCGAAGTGCTGCTCGGTGTAGGTGGTCACGATGGCAGAGTTAGCCCATGGGGATCCATGGGTGGAATTGCTCATGCCGTTCGTACACAACATGCCGTCCTCGTTGATGCTGGCCACAATCTTGCCACCGGGGCACATGCAAAAGCTGTGCGCTCCGCCCACATCACCTCGAGCTTTGTTGACGAGGTTGTAACTGGCCGCGCCGAGTTGATCCGCCTCGGGTCCTGTGCCGTGCCGCAGGTGATTGATTAGCTCTTGGGAATGCTCGACCCGTACACCGAGTTGGAAAGGCTTCGCCTCGAAGCCCACGCCCTGTTCATGCAGCAGGCGCCAGGTGTCCTCCGCACTATGACCGATGGCGAGGATCAGTCCGTCAGCTTGCAGTTCGCCCTTGGAAGTTTGGACCGCGCGCACGCGGGTGCTGCCCCCGGCGTCGAACAACAATCCCTCGAAGCGGGTGTTCCACAGGAACTCCACACCGAGTTCTTGGAGGCGCACTCGTAGGGCCGGCAAGACCTGGTGCAAACGGTCGGTTCCAATGTGGGCGCGAGCATCCCACAGGATGTCCTCGCGAGCGCCAGCTCGCACCAGTTCCTGAAGCACATTGCGCTCGAGTGGATCCACGACTCGCGTGTAGAGCTTGCCGTCGGAATAAGTTCCTGCACCGCCCTCGCCGTAGAGCAAATTGGATTCCGTGTCCACCACACGGGAGCGGTGAAACCTGGCCAGCCCAGTGGAGCGTTGCTCGATGGCCGCGCCACGTTCGAGCAATTGAACTCGAACGCCCGCCAGCGCCAGCGTCAGGGCCGCAAAAACTCCCCCCGGACCCGACCCAACCACCACCACCCTGCGCTCGCCGGGGGCACGAAAATCTTCATGCAAGTCCTCGACCTGAAAGCTGGCGGGGGCCGGCGCGTCCTTCACACGACCGGACTGGATCAAACGCCGAAGTTTCTTGGACTCGGTCCCCGGGGCGATCGTGACGTCGGCGTGCAAAATCCAGCGTGCAGCCCTGCCTCGGCGTCGGCCACGCAAATCAAGGGACTTCCGCACCAGTTTGAAGTGCAGGACCTGCTCGCGCTCAAGACCGAGGCGCTCGCAGGCCAGACCAAAGGCAGCGGACTCCTCTTGGCCCACCGCAATTTCGAGTCCGGTCAGGCGCACACATTTGGGTTCGGACTTTTTGGGGGCTCCCATGCCCGCGAATGATAGCGTGGGCCCCTTCCGATCCACTCCCCGGCTTCAGCTCCATGGCCTCGAAACGCAAAACTCCCACCGACCCGCTCTTTGACCAAGTGGTCTTCGCCCCCGACCGCGACTCCATTCCTGGAACTCGGGTGGTGGTTTCATGGGACGAGAGTGACGAGCCCGATTACGTGAAGTCGGTGGATGAGGTGGCCCTGCGTAAGGTTCGACTCTCCCGTAGGGGAAAGGACCACGGCGTCTGGGCCGAACTCGACTTGACGGCTTCCGGCGTCGACCCCCTTCGTGCGGGCCTCGATACAGCACTGGCCAAAGATCGTTGGAAAGCCGCCCAGCCCATCGTGCTCCCGGGATTGTTGCAGGAGATTCCCGAGGCAGAACGAGCGGCCGGTCTTGCGCTTGGGCTACGGCTTG
>JBLIMI010000214.1:0-6489 GCA_047638655.1 Minisyncoccia bacterium
TCCTCGGGCGCAAGTCAGCAGAATTCGTTGCAAGGGTCCTTCTGCCGCAGCCAATAGCGAGGGCGCGGAGTTCGACCGAAGCAACATCACGCATGCTACTTGAACACGGGTGGCTCATGTGGAAAATGACAATTCTTGGGTGTCGAGCCCCGCTACCTGAAGCGGAACGCTCGGAGAGCACTTTGATATTGGCATTGATAATCCATGGCCTAGGGGGCCTAGGTGGACGCGGGCCACTCCACGAAAAGAACTCAGAGATTCCTCTCCCGTTATTCGAGGGCGCGGCGTCCAGTGTCAGTAGCCATGGATCATCACTCTGAACAAGCGCAACGACTCTTTGCTGACACTCAGTGGCTGCAAAGGGTCGCCCGCCAGATGGTGAACAATCCAACGGCAGCTGATGATCTTGTGCAGGACACCTGGCTCGCTGCTTTGCGCTATCGCGGAAAAGCCATTCTCAACAGAAGGGCCTGGTTGAGATCCTTGCTCTCAAACTTGTTGGTTAGCCAACGAAGGGGAGAGACAGCCCGCCTCGCAAGAGAGGCCGAAGTCGCTCGGACAGAGGCGTTGCCTTCCAGCGCGGACTTGTGCGAGCGTGCCGAGATGCAGCGTGTGATGGGCGAAGCTTTGCTCGCACTAGAAGAGCCGAACCGCACCACGGCGCTCCTGCGCTTTCTCGAAGGAATGGAACCATTGGAAATTGCACAGCGTCAAGGAGTGCCAGTCAACACAGTGCGTTGGCGGTTGCGTCGAAGCGTCGATTTCTTGCGTGAGCGCTTGGACAGCGAGGTGGGGCAGCATTGGGGTTTGGCTCTGCTCTCGCTCATGGACCCGAAGAAGAGCGCACTGGGGAGTGGGCCACTCCACTCAGCGACCACCTTTGGCCTGACACTCATCATGAAGAAAACACTCTTGGTCGGATGTGCGCTCGTCCCCCTGGCCATGCTGGCGAACCGCTTGCTCCCGGAACCCGCCGCTTTGGATGGTTTGGTCGGGATGCCTGCAGCTGATGGCGATTTCCAGGTGACACCAACGCCTGCTCAGCTTGAAGCCGAACCGGCAGGAAACGAGCGAGAGGTTGTCAGTGCTCTTCCAAGTTCAACGGACGCGGCAGCCATTGTGTCAGACACTCTCGCCGCTAGCGCGACACTTCTGTTTCAAGCCGTTTCACTGGAACACGGTCGCCCGCTAGCTGGTGTCGCGGTCATGCTCGAAGTCGGCGAACGCTCGATCATTGACTATGCGAGCTCCCGCAAGCGTCTCAGCGATGAAGCAGGCGAGTTGCGCCTTGAAGTGCCAGCCGGAGAAACGGTCCACGTTCAAGCATGGGGTGAAGAGCCAGCCGCCGGCCTAGCCGTCATGGACATCGAGGCCTGCGCCCCCGGGGAGGTGCGAACGGTCCGACTCAAGCTACCCACGATCGTCGATTTGGCCTTTTGCGGTCGTGTCGTGGATGAGCAAACGGGCCTTCCCGTGCCCGATGTTGATGTGCTCGCGAAGTCTCCGAGTGGAATCCCTGCTGCCATTGAAACCGCTCGGACTGGTGTCGACGGCATCTTCGAATTGCAGGTGCCTTCCTGGCGCTCCGTCACCTTCCGAGCCTCCCGACCTGGTCACGGGCGCATCTTCTTCACTCCGCAAGCAGGGCATAGCCAACGGGCGCAGGCCCTTGATCTGCGCTTGCCCGGGGCAGCGACTGTCAGGGGGCTTGTGGATGCAAAGTACGGCCAAACCGGCTCACTTCGCGTCCAAATGGAAACGCCCCTTGCGCAATTGCTGCGGCCCTCTAGCAAGAGTCCGTGGCAGTTCACCACGGAGCTCTGGACCGCAGAGGTTGACTCCGCTGGGCACTATCAATTGGATGGATTGAACGCTGGAGCGGAATTCAGCGCCAGGCTACTGGTGGATGGTGTCGTCGCTCGAGAACTTCCGGGAACACTGGTGCTCGAGAACAACGAAATACGCTCTATCGATTGGGTATTGGACGATGGGGCCAGCGTTTCAGGCCAGATAAGAGATCAGTTCGGAGAGCCACTGCCTGACGTCAAAATTTGGTTGAGGTCTGCGCAAAGGAAAGCGGATCGCAGACTGTTCTCCTTTGACCGTCCCGATGTCTCGACATCCACGAGTGACTCAACGGGACACTTCAAGTTTGAGGATGTCCCGAGTGGTGATTGGTTGATTGGTCCGGGGGCAGTCGAGCAGGGCCCCGGTGCTCGCGTCGCTCCTTGGGCGGTCCACATCAGGGTGGAGCCCGGGATGAAGCGCACACAGTTGCTGTTGCAAGGAGTGCGCGATCTCAGCATCAAGGGCCGGGTATTGGATTTCGACGGTCGGCCTGTAGCCAATTGTTCAGTCACTGTCGATTGCGAACGCTCCGGTACTCGCCGAGTCCGATCCAACTCCGAAGGGCACTTTGTCGCCATCGGACTCCTGGACGAGTCGTACACTTTTTCTGCGGGGGGGATAGGGGCAGGTCACGCACGCTCCAATTCAATCACTACCAAGCCGGGTGGCCAGGAAGCCTTGCTGGTGCTCGGTCCCAGCGGGTCTATCCGTGGCCGCGTGCTCGGAATTCAAGGGACCAACGTCAGGGGGGCCGCGCTCATCAGTTCTCGTGACTTCGTGGACTCCGACGAAGGCTGGACACGGGTGTCAGTGCGCTTGGATGGTTACTTCGCCTTGGATGGGCTGACTCCAGGGCAATACGACGTCTTCGTGAAACTCAAGGATGGGCGCTGTGGATTGCTCTCGGACCACAAGGTCGTGGCCAGTGAGCTAGAGGATGAAGTTCAGATCAAACTAGGAGAAGTCGCTCAACTGGAATTGAGCACGGACGAAGGTGTCGAGTGGGCCTCCTACGAACTCTTCATTGGTCGCGCACTCGTGGCTGTCGGGAGCTGCGATGAGCAAGGCGGAGAAGCGCACTTGGTCCCCCCCGGGCAACTCGAGGTTCGCTACCAAACCAGCGATGGTCAAGAGGGATCGAAGTTGATCAACGCCCTGTCCGAGCTGCCGACGAAAATCGTGTTGCCTTGAGTTGAGCAGCAACCACGCTCTCAGTCCCCAAATCGCGCTTAGCGCTGCCCCAAGAACGTCCAGCGCCCAACGATGCGCCGCCCGACTCTCAGAGCGGTCTTGAGCGAGGGGAGATTCTTGGCGTGAATCGTGCCGATCACGATCGACGCTTTGTCCATGTCGAGACAGTCTAGGGCGGCTCGTTGGAAGGGTGCCGCCAGCCCTCGTCCGCAATGCGGCCGGGCAAGGACGATCTCCCACACGGTCCAGGCATTGACCCCAAACGCCATTTGAGGCTGAGCTGCCACGAGACCAGCTAGATCAGAGCCTTCAAAACAACAGAAGAGCCCGCCGGCGTCCGCGCACTCTTGCAAGTTTTCCAGTGCGGCGATCTGCACATGGCTTTCCAGGTCAGGCCGCGCCCGGTGAAAGTCCATGTAGAGTTCCTCGAAGGGCCGAGCGATCTCATCGACGGATTGCAGCTGACGAAAATCCCACTCAGGGGGGAGCTCAAGCCTCTCATGAGTTCGGATTTCCGCCAAGGAACCCGCTACGAGATGTTGGTCCACCTCCTGTTGTTCGATGCAGCCGAGGTCGCGCTCGGAGCACGTCCACCACCAACTCGACTTGGGCGTGAAGGCTTTGAACTCTTCCATGAGTTGAAGGTGGGCAGCGCGCAGAGCCTCTTCTTCTAGCCACTGGCTCTGGGCAAAGACACCGACGAAGGGTTCCTGAACTCGTGTGCCTAGAAAGTGGATGCCTGCAATCAACGAAGCTCCGCAGGGTAGCTCGATATCTCGCAATCGGTATTTCTCGTGCTCAACCCCAGCGACGGGGCAAGCGTCGGCGTAGCCGCGGCTGCTCGAGTCGGAGGTGGTTCGTTCCGTCAGCTCTCGCTGGGCTTCTTCGACGCGGTCCGCCGCCGCAGTGGGGGCCCAAGTGCTGAGTTGCTTGTCCACCGAGTCGGTCAACCAGGCTTGGTACTTCAGAAGAGAAGTGGCGACGCGAAAAGTCATGGTTAGATGATTCGACTCTGGAAGTTTGATGAAGTGTGGCGGTTGTGATTGGTCAGTCCGGATCACCCGTGAGCACCCAGCCCGCCCAGTAGGCTGGGGGGTCGCCTCCGTCGCGCAAGGCCATCTTCGCACTCCAAAGCGCCTCTGACTTGCCCATTCCATCCAACCACAGATTGGCATAGAAGAGCGCCGTGAGGTCCCGGTCGTCGCCCGCCTGGTAACGCAGAACCATGTCGACCGTTTCGTGGAGTTGAGGCTCGCCGGTCAAGTCTATTGGTCCTTTGGTGTGGAGGGAGTGGGGGCGAGGTCTGTTTCGTCTGGCAGCTGGGGGGACTCCCCGGGAGTGGCCCCCGGCGTTGCGAGTGAGATTTCGGTGATGAGTTCGGATCGCAGGAGCATGAGCGCTTCCTCATCGCCAACCATGACCCGCAAATTGTCTAGCCTTGCGAGGGCTTCGGCGGGAAGGCCGTGCCGCTGCGCGTCATCAATAAAGGCCCTGGCCGCGAGTTCGCTGTCAGGGACGCGCCGCAGCCAGGCCGACGAGAGTTCGTAGGGAATGGCCGCTGGCGCCTTCGTACTGAGCAATTCCCCACGCATGAAGCCAAAGGAACAGTCCCCAGCACCCTCGAAAGTGTCCATGAGCTTGACGTGCGCGAGGACCTCGTCGTAGACCTGTTCGCTCCCGCTCTCCTTGAAATTCACGCGCGCCACGATAGCTTCGCAACGCAATCTCATGAATCTCGCAGGCGCGCTAATCGTCGGTAGCATGCTTGGTGTCGACTCCGCCAACTTGCAGCCCTCGATCACCTCGAGGAGGATCTGCCGAAGCCGGGGGGGATCAGTGGCTGGGGCACTCAGCAGATGGACGGTGGCGATCGAGTACCGAAACACCCCATCATCATGGATCTTGAGTGCTTGTTTGAGCAAGGCGCTGCCCTTCTCATATCTCCCCCACATGATGTCGGTCAGGGCTTCCAGTCCCAGGTCCATGGCGTCCCGCATGGAAGGTACCTGCGGAATGAGCTCTCTGAAGTGTTTTCCTTGGAAGATGTTACTGATGGAATGTGTCTGGATTTGATTGACGGCTTTGCCGCTTAGGAAGCGATGTTCACAACCGAAGTAGGTTCCCAAGTGGCTCTCGAATTTGTACTTTTCGCATAGCTCGATCGACTTCTTGAGCTGTTCCATGCCTTCCTCGGGAAGAGTCGATTCCAGCAACGCGAACTGTTCCCAGGCGCCATCGAAGTTTTGTTGTGTCGCGTAACACATAGCAAGGGTGACCCGCGGTGTTGGGTCCGAGGGGAATAACTGTTGCATCTTTTTCGCAAGGCCCACCGCTTCCGACCTCCTCCCTGAGAGCATGTAGTAGGGCAGCAGCAGGCTGTTGGCGAAGTAGTGGAAGGGCTCGATGCGCAACGCCTCCAATAGCCGGTCACGAGTTGTCCAGGTTTCCTTGGCGAGCAGCGCCTCCGCAAACGCGGTATCAGCGGGCGTCAAGGCTTTGCTCGCCAGGGCGCTTCTCACTAGAGCTTCCCCGTTGTCTTCTTCCGCATCTATCTCGCGCCATCCGACCAAGGACAGGGCGCCGAGACGCAGGTCAACAAGTGATTGAAGGGCTCCCAAATCGTCCCGGCTTTCCAGCTCGTCTAGGATTTCCAGAGCCTCCTGGCGGCGGTACTGCGCTTGCAGGGCTTCCGAACGAGCTAGCTGGAGTTCGATTTCCAACTCACCCAAGTCATCCTTTTCCGCAGCGTCGTCGTAGTACTTCAGTGCATCATCCCACCTCCCCAGGGCACCTTGGGTTCTGCCAGTCGACAACCACTCCCGTGCAAGTCGATTGCGTGCCAGGTCTGCGGATTCCTGCGCCTCTTCCTTTGCGACAACCTCCGCAGCCAGTGATGTTTTTGACGTGGCAAGGGCTCCATCTCGAATAACAAGCGCAGCCTTCGTTTCTGCAACCGCAGCCTTCATTTCAACGACCGCAGCCTCCTCGGCATGCAGAGCGACTCTCGTTCGCTTTTCCTCCTCCTGCACCAAGTAAATCGTGATGCCCGCCGCCCCAAGCAACATCACCACCGACCCTACCAGCGTCGCCGCCATCCCTCGATTGCGTTGCACCCACTTGCGCAACTCCACCAGCGCCCCGGTCTGGTGAACCTTGACCACGCGGTCCTCCATGAAGGCCGCTAGATCCTCGCTCAACGCCATCACATCCGGATAGCGCTGTTCACGATCGGGAGACATCGCCTTTTCACAAATCGAGATCAGTTCCGGCGGGGCAGATGAGGTAAACGTTTGGAGTGCAGTGGGCCTCTCGTGGATCGCGCGCTTCAGCAACGTCATCGAATCCACCAGCACGGGGCTCTCGCCCGGGTGAATATGGGGGGGGACGCCAGCCAGCAACTCATAGAGAATGGCGCCCATTGAGTAGACGTCGCTGCGCGCATCCATGTCA
>JBLIMI010000215.1:0-6487 GCA_047638655.1 Minisyncoccia bacterium
ACTTCAATCAAGAGTTTGTGATCGACCGTTACCTGAACGCCAAGGAGTTTGGCGTCTTGCTGGCCACGGTTGCACTTCCCGGGGGAGTGGCCCATCGCATGGCCTCTGGCGCACTGGGGAGTCAGTTCGCCTTTCGCACGGTTACGAAGGAGGGCCTGAGCCTGGCGGGTGTACGTGCCGCAGCATCGGGTGCGGTACGTTGGACGGGAGAGCGGGGTCTCGAGGCTGGTGTGTTCACAGCTTTGAACCGGGGTGCACGCACCGCCCTCGATCCACGGGGCATGTTAGTGGGGAGTTGGGGCGACGAGACGCTTTCTGAGCTGCGGTCCAATTTTCTGGTGATCGCGTCTCTGCACCTCGGTGGGGCGGGAATGAATTTCCTGGCCCGGGGCTTGGCCAGGGGTGCCTCCATCTCTGCGGGCAACGTGCTCTACCGCGAAGCCACGAGCGTGGCCGCACTGGCTGCGGAAGCGGAGCTGTTGACCCAACTGCATGGGCTTGGTGACGAGGATGCCATCACTGCTGAAGAGCGCGTTGGCAACTTGTTGACCGTGCTGCAGTTGCGAGGCATCAAAGCCATGCAGGGGAGCGGGGGTCAGGTCCGCGTGGGGCAAAGTGCGGAAACGAGTGCAAGGTACTTGCAGTGGCTGGAAAGCACCCGCGGTGTGCGTAGCGAAGCAGCCTCCGCTGGACGGCTCGTTCCCGCTAACCCGATCGTCATCGGCCCGACCATCGAAGGCCCTCGTACCGTTGGTCGAGCGGACTCACGGGGACTGCTCGGACCGATGCAGAATCCACCCCATTATTTGCGCTCTGAGTATGGCTCTCAAGGGGAATCCGCGGCTCGTGCATACGAGATGATCGTTCTGGAACTCGGGGCGTCGGACGTTCTCGGTGTAGCAGGCAGCTATGCGCGCGGGGCAGCGCGTTTGGGACGTTGGGACATGTCGCACGATGCGGCGCGGGCGATTGACAAGTTGGGAATTGAGTTCGTGTTGGAGTATGGAGCTCGGATGGAGTCGGGCCCTGTGCGTGATGCCTTCGAGTATCTACAAAGCACGAAACGTACTGAATTTCCCTCTGACATGGATGTGCCGGTGCTGACCGAGAATGCAGAGCGTCTGCAACGGTTGGGTCGCGAGATTTTTGAAGAGACTGGCCTGCTGGTGGAATTCACGGAACCCCATGAACTGGGACGACCGGACGTTGATGTGACACCTTCGGCCATGGAAGAAGTGCGGACTCCGACCCTCGTGCCGCCTCCGAGCGGGGAGGGGACCGTGACATTGAGGATGCCGGTGGCTGGCGTGAGCCCGGGAAGGCCCCTGCGGGCGAAGACCGGAGTGCGCATGATCTATGAACCGACCCATGATCGCCAGGCTGAACGAAACGATGCAATGCGCAAGCTGGGCCCAGTTTCAGAAAATCGTCGCCGGGATCCGAATTACATCGAAGTCGAAGGACGCATGGCTGAGTTGCAGTGGCAGGCAGACGCTGCGTACGAGAGCGCGCAACGGGCGGCGGAAATCTTGCTCGCAGGAGATGTCCAAGTTACCTTTGACGTTCTGGTGGCTAGTCAGCGTCTTGTGGACTGGACCCCGAAGCACCAGCGTATGCTCGACGGTACGCTTGAGGTGGCCGCAGCAGAGTTGGGTTGGACGGCGAGTCGCATCGCCGCCGAACGCACGCAACTGGATCAACTTCCTGCTCGGGATCGTATGAGGTGGATCTACGAGCGACAGGCTGAGATGGCTCAGACTCTTTGGGGGCAGGGTATTGAGTTGGCGGAGATACACTCTGAGCTCGCGAGGGACTTGCACATTGCCCGTCGCTCGGGAATCTCAGAGAGCGAACTGCTGGAGGTCTTCCACAACAGTGGGCTGTTCTTGTTCGATTCTCCGGGTGTGCGAGTGGGGGCCATGGAGCGCTTGCAAAATTTGGTCTTGGACCGCAACGGTCAGGTCATCGTCGGGAATCAAGTCATGGCCAATGAACTGCACGCAACCCTTGCCCGGGTCTTCGCGGATCATATCCACTGTTGTTCCGAGAGCGGCGCGGCAGCAAGCGGTCATAGGGCGGCGGGCCCGAGGGAGGCAAGCGTGCTATGGCGTCACGTGCAAGCGGCGGAAACTCTCGGGCGGGACTTTTTTGATGTTCTTCCCCGACTCGGTACGACGTCGGGACTGGAAGGCTTCGAGCCGTTCTTGTTCGAAAGTTCCAACATGGAGGTGATCCGCGAGTTCCTGCAGAGCCACCCTGCCCCCGGCAACTTGCGGGTCCCAAACAACTTCCTGCAACTCTACGCGGGTGCGTGAGGGACGCCGGGATGAGTGCCCGACGTCTGGTGAGCAGCGTCCGTCTCCGGTCCACCGGCGGCGGGCGCTGCGTTCGTAGCACACGGAGAAAAATTGCCCCATTTTCTTCGTGACGCTTAGCCGCTGGGCCGGATGTAAGTGCATTAGGCCCCCTCCAGGGGCGCTATACCCAATTTCTTGCACTCACTCTCGACATGACTCCCAACAAGGCCCCCCAACAAATTCTTTCAGTAGGAACCCTCGGCGCTTTGCTATTCCTTCCTGGCCTCGCACTCGCACAGCAGCCCAGGGATCAGAAGATTGAACCTGCCTCCAGAAGCGTGCTGGACCTCAAGACACCCGCGCGCCCCATCGTTGAGAAGGTCGGCCGTGCAATCCTCGCAGCGCCCCAGCCCCCTACGGCGACATTGGCCGCCCCGCGGGAGCGCACGAGCCTTGGAGACGACCTCGGTCCGACGAGCCTCGAAGGGCTCGTCCTGTTCGATGAAGCCGGGGACGGAACCCTTTGGGCTGCGGGTGGCTACCATTACAAGGCCAGCTTTGATCGTAGCGGGTTCACCTACATCCCGTTCCTCGGGAGTGACGCGCCAACGAACTATCCGGTCTCGTTTTCTCTGCAAGAGGTGACTTTTGGAGAGGAAGCGATCGACTTCGATCACAAGGCTGACTATTCACGCAGCGAGTCAATGGTGAGCTACGACCGAGGCGGATTTATAGAGCTCTACGACATCCAAGCAGACCACGCTGAGCAACTCTTCGTGTTCAGCGAACGCCCTTTCGAAGGGGACATGACCCTGAGTATTGCCGTGACGAGTGAACTCGTCTTTGCTGATGGTCCCCAAGGATTTCAATTCAAGAACGACCTCGGGCATGTGAACTATGGGCGCGCCACGGCAATTGACAGCGCGGGTCGCAAGTTGGAGCTGAAATCGACTTACGCCGATGGTGTGATCCAACTGCACATCCCCTCCCAATTTGTCTCGAGTGCACAATTTCCGCTGACTGTAGATCCGGTCATCTCGACGTTTTCGATCTACGAGGTTTCTGGCGACAACTCCTTCAATCCAGACGTTGCCTATGATCAAAGCACCGACCGCTACATGGTGGCTTGGGAGCAGAAATTCAGCACCACCGATCACGACGTTTACTCCTCCCTCTGGTACTCAAACGGCCAATTCGTCTCCGGTAGCATTGTTGCTGCAGACATCAGCAGCTGGTACTGGGCAAACCCGAGTGTTGCTAACAACCAGATTGCCAACAGCTTTCTCCTGGCCGCAGAGAAAGGCAACTTCTCGGCTGGTGGTCCTTACGACATCGTGGGCCGCATCCGCGCTGCCACTTCTAACCTTGCGGGCGCAGAAATCCTGATCAGCGGCAACTTTGGAGGCGACAAGCACTACCCCGATGTGGGCGGAGACCCGGCGACTGTTGGGCCGACGTACTTTTGCGTTGTGTGGGAGCGTACCTTTAGCAACTCAGATCACGACATTCACTACCAAATGGTTCGTGCGGACGGCACCTTGCTCAACGCATCGACGCAACTGCTTCAGAACAACGGAAACGATCAGCGCAAGCCGCGCGTCTCCAAGGGAAATGGGCAGCCGCCTTTTGCTTCGCAGGAGTGGAACGTGGCCTGGGAAGAGGTCTGGTCGAATGACGATCACGACGTGTACGCGGCCCAAATCCACTGGGATGGGAGCATCACCGCTCCGTCTTTCGGTGTGAGCCTCTCCAACGAGAACGAAATCGAAGTCGAGGTTTCTACTCTTCTGGACGACATCACGCCTGGTTATGCCCGGCCTTTCATGGTGGTGTACACGACGGGGCAAGAATTCGACCGGACCACCTACGGATCTCTCTGCATTGCAAATGAGAATCTGAGCGGGAACCAGAATCTGTCGCTGCTCGACACTCCTTATTCAAGTAGCGGAGACCAGCTTCACCCGGCCATCGACAGCGACGGCACTTGCTTCTCGCTTGTTTACGCCGAGCGCCAAAGCCACTCGGGTTCGCTTTATGACGTGTACATCGCCACGCTCAAAGCCTACGGAAGTCACATCAGCGTGATCGAGAGCCACCGCCAGATGAGCGCGGACGTGGACCTGGAGAATCAGGCACAGATTACTTCCAAGCGAAGCGCTTCAAGTGGGGCGTTGTCCGAACCCAATCGGTTCATGGCGGTCTGGAGTGATTTGCGCCAGACTAGCAGCGGAAGTACTGGCGATATCGAGGCCGGTTTCTACGACAGTGTTTGCGATGACTGCGCGGTTGTCAGCCCGTCCTGCCCGACCACCCCGAGTTCATTGGGCGTGGCCGCGACGATCTCTATAGGAACGGACTGCGATCCAGGAACGATCGATCTGTTAACGGCAACACCCGTAACCAACAAGCCTGGGCTCTTCTTCCACGGGCCGACGGATGCGATCCTTCCGTTGGGCTGCGGATACCTTTGCATCACCGGCGGCTACACCCGCCACCCGACGCTGTTCGCCTCTGGCAATGTGGCCAGCCAATGGTTCTTGCCCTCAGCATTGGGGATCACGCCGGGGTCTTCGGCTAGCTTCCAGTACTGGTTCCGAGATCCCGTCGGTTGCGGGTCTGGATTCGGCCTGTCTGACGTCGTCCGGGTCTACTACCACTAGGCACAAGACGGGTCCTCTGACCTGAATGGCTTCTCTTGCACTGCAGCGTTCGATGAGCGCACAAACAGCAAGCAGGGGCTTGTCCACAATCATCAAGCGTGAGGGAATGCCAGAATTGTCGGTCTTCGTGAGCAACCTGCTCTGAAGATCGAATCTGGCCAGCCCTCACGCTTGGAGTCTTTCTATCGCCATGTCCACCTGCCTTTCGTGGGTGACTGGCAGCCACTCCGGCTATGACTCGGAAGGCGGGAAGACCTCGACCCATTCCTGTGCCGTAAGGATCAACCTCAGGTCGCCCCAAGCCTGCTCCAGATTGACTCTGGCATCCTGCCGTGCCTCCTGCATCGGACCCAGTACAGCTAGGTAGTCCTCGCGCGATGCTTCGTAGTCCATGTGCACAATGCGTAGTGCCGCTGAGGATTCTTCAAGTTGCTTGCCGACGGCTGCTTCGACGTCAGCAATGCGGTCCAGGACCTCCAGAGCAGCCTCGCAACGCGCGGGGTCCGCGACGACTTCTTCGACACGCTCGCTGAGCTTCGCGGTGCCGCCGAACATGGAGAACAGATAAATGGCTATTGCGATCAACATGATGGTCTCCTTAAAGAGTGGTTGGAAGGACGGCGCGCGAGAGGATGGCGTCGATGTCGGCGCCGGACAGGGCGGCCCACTCCTCGGCGGACAACTTTTCCTTCAGTTGCAGGAAGCTGTCGATCATTTCGTGGTGAAAACCCTCAAAGGATGCTTCGGATTTATCGAATAGCTCATGCACGCGATCCGGGTGCGGGTTGACGTCCGCAATCGTGTCTCTCAGTTCGAGTTGAGATTTGGCGATTTCGGCCAGGAACTTGTCCTGCCGTGCATCGCGCTCGTTCAGGATCGCTTGAATATCAGATTGGCGCTCGGGCTCCCGGATGGTGGACCTGACCGCAGAGGCGAGAGTCTTACGATGGTCGATTGCTCGGCATCCAATGATCGCTGACCCGGCAACAAGGAGAGTCAGAAAGGAGAGGGCTGCGCCACGTAGGTGGCTCGTTCGAAATCGAAACATGTAGGCTCCTGCGGGGCTTGGTCTAGAAACTTTCGGATTCGGCTTGCGATACGGTACGCTGTCGTTCACCAACCGGCAATTCTCCCTCGAAGAGTCCCGTTGCAAGCTAGTTAGGTTGGCTCTGGCGCTTTGCGTTGGCCTCGATGCGAGCCGCCGGGCGCTGGCCTACGCGCGGCTTGTGGCCTCGGTTGGCGATGCGCACGCAGGCCCTAAGAGTCTTGCGCTTCCGTGAGTGCGATCTCCGCTTTGACTTTTTTCTCTGCGCCGAGGGTGAATTTCACTTGGACGAGCAGCGGTTCGACACCTGCTCGCAACACGCTGATCCGCGAGCCATCGAATCCTGCTGTCATTTCAAAACTGGATTCCTCGCCGAAGAAGGTCGTGAAGTTGCCTTGAATCGCCGGCGCACCACCGAGTGAGCAGAGTTGGTAACGGACTTGGATCCAAATGGGCTACGCTCCATGCCGGAGGGCGAATCTCGG
>JBLIMI010000216.1:0-6467 GCA_047638655.1 Minisyncoccia bacterium
GTGTCGTTGTCGCCTGCATCGTAGATCATCAGGTAATACACACCATCCATTGGAAGGGTAGCTGTGACCGTCGTCGAACAACCGCTACTGCCACCAGCGCAATAGTTGCTGGCAATATTTGCGCCCGTGGGATCAATCAGTTGAATGGCGGGATCATCGTAGTACCCGGAGGTGCTGAGCACAGCTCGTACGGTCGTGTTGGCCGCCCCGTTGAAAGCATAGAAGTCCAAGTCGGTGGCGTAGTTGATGCTTCCTGTCATGTTGGACCCGTAGGTCATGGCCGGTGTGCAGCAGTTAGGTGCGATCTTATACAGGGACATGCTGTAAGTGAACGTGTCGTTGTTTCCGGCGTCGGAAATCCAAATTGTGTAGTAGCCGGTAACTGAGAGGGTTTCAAGGATGCCGACGGTGCAGCCGCTGCTTCCACCGGCACAGTAGCTGCTATTGACCAGGACGCCGAGGGGGTCGTAGAGTTCGATCCGGGGATCGTCGTAGTACCCGCCCGTTTGTGTTGCGATTCGGATATTGTCCCCGATCTCCCCGAAGAAGAGGTAGTTGTCGTAGTCGGCAACGGGACTGATCACACCTCCCGAGGTGTGCATCTGGTACTCCATGATGCCAGGCTCGTTGCCTTCGTCATGAACGACAACAGGCTCGTACTCACCCGCGTGGGAGAGGCTCGCGGTGGCGACGAGGAAGGCGGGGACGGTGAGGGCTAAGATGCCAAGTGATTGAAAGGGGCGCATGATCGGACTCCTGAGTCTGCGGTGACGGGGCGTGGGACTTGCCGCGGGAGAGCCAGGCTCCCCACTCGGCGGTTCACAGGCAAAGAGCACTGCGCCAGCCTCGGATTTCAGAGAGTTTCAAAGTTTCTTCGCCTCGCCATCTCACCGAGGCGGCTCGGCTTACGGATGCCCGGCATTCATGGCACCGGGGCGAGTGCAGGGTCCCAGCGAGAGCCGCTGTCAGCGAGCAATCAAGTAAGGAGGTTCTCGCACCGTTGGTGGGATCGTGAGCGGCCAAGACAAGCGCTACCACCGGCGGAGCTCGCCAGATTCTCCCGGGGGCACCTCTCTGTATCTCCTCTGATTCCGGCTCCGCCCTAATTGGGGCCTGTCAGAAGCCACTTCTGGCGATTGCCCGGAATTCCTGCCGGATTCCTGAACGGAACTCGCATGAAAGGTTACGGGCGCGACTCCAGCGGGGAGCCTGTCATCCACCCACTTCATCTAACCCCACGCGCAATGCATCAAGTCACCGAGCCGTCATCATTATTTCTGTTCTCCGGGCTGGGGATGGCCATGACCTTCACTGGGGCGGCGACCGCCATGCAGTTCCAGATCCCCTCGGTTCCTGCTCCCGTCCCGGAGGTCTTTGACATTGGCGTTTTGAGTCGCGGACCCTTTGCCATGAGCGAGGACTTCGTTGTGTTTCGTGCCGCAGAATCGGCAGAAGGAGACCTCAACGGGGACGGGGACACCAGCGACAACGTACTCCACGTGTTTGACATCAGTGCGCGGACGGTAACCAACCTCGGCATCGCCGTGGACCAATACGTCAACAGTGCTCCCGACTTCTTCAGAATGAACAACAATCGAGTTGTGATCCAAGTCAGCGAGGCTCTCTACGGCACCGATGCAAATGGGGATGGAGACACGGGCGACGAGGCATTGCTCGTTTACCACTGTGAGACAGGCGTTCTGAAGAACATGGGCTACGCGGTGAGCTACACCCGTCCCTCCTTTGATGGGCGTTGGCTGACCTTCGTAGTCAACGAGCAACGCGATAGTCGCGACCACAATTCCGATGGTCTGTTGAACGCGCATGTCCTCTTCACGTATGACGCGGACATGGATGTGATCACCAATCGAGTGGCCCATGTGCAAGAGTATCAATGGATCATGGGCTTGGATGGGCACGTCGTGTTCAGCAAGGCGGAGTCATTGGGTGGACCCCCAAGTGACCTTAATTTGGACGGGGATGTCTCTGATTGGGTCCCACATCTGCTGAATCTGGAAACTGGTGCCACAACGAATCTCGGGCATGCTTCGGAATGGGGAGGAGTCTCTGTCGTCAATGAGAGGATGGCAGCGTTCTACGTCTGGGAATCGGCAGACGGAGGAAGCGACTACAATGCGGATGGCGACTCATCTGATCTTGTCTTGTTCGTGCACGAGACCACCACGGGTACAACGACCAATACGGGACTTGTGATCCCGTTCACCGGAAACGACGGCCCCCTATGGGCCCCCAATGGAGTGGTCTGTGGCGACAAGTATCTCTTCTTCGTTCACGAGAACGCTAACGGGCCCGCAGACATGAATGGGGATGGGGACACGGGGGACTATGTCATCCATGTCTTTGACCTTGTCACCCAACAAACGACTAATTTGGGACTTGCCCTTCAACTAGGTGGAACGCAACAGAGGCTGTTCTCTGGTGAGTCCGGGGATGCCTTCTTCCTTGTGAGCGAAGTCCAGCAACAGGCCGACTTGGATGGAAACGGAGACCTGGGCGGTTTGATTGCCTACCACTATGATCCGCTCACGGGTCTCGCCTCCAACACAGCAACACCGACGGGGTGTGATCTCTGGGACTGGCAGCAGTCGGGTGAGGATGTGGCAGTTCGTGTCTACGAGATTGAGGCTGGTGCGGATCTTAATGGGGACGGGCTATTCATGCACGTCGTCATGCGCCGCAACTCAAGGACTGGGGGTATGGTCATGGTCCCTTTCCCCGGGGGGCACAACATCGAGCGAATCGCTATCAGCGAACGGTTGACCTTTGGCTCTGCGTTTGAGGGGAGCGTGGACTTGACAGGTGACGGGGACACGATTGATCGCGCAGGCTTGATCTACGATCACCAGAAACGTCAGGTGTTCAATTCAGGCGTGTCTTTTCCTTCAGGCGGCATGATGCCCCGGATTCGCGGCGACCTTGCCGCCTGGGGCGTTCTTGAAGCCGAAGAAGGGGAAGACCTGAATGGAAATGGTCAGTTGGACTCTTGGGTGCACGACATCCACTTGGTGAAGTTCCCCTGAGCCAGTCACTCAGGTGGCCGTTTGTTTGAGTTCGAGGGAATTGCCATCGGGATCTCGCAGGGAAGCCTGCAAGCAACCCTGCAATTCGGTGGGCTCTCCCAGGTCCTTGCCACCCTCTACCAATCCACGGGCGTAGGCGCCGCGGACATCGGGCACCAAGAAGCGCACCTGGATTGTGTTGATTTTGGCCTCGATCCCGGCCAATTCCTTAGGGCATAGCATGATCTCAAGCTCCCCGTCTCTTGCGGACTTTAAGGTGTGGCCCATCAGATCCACATCAACAAAAGCGAGGCTGAGCGTGGCTGAATAAAATGTTGCCATGCTGTCCATGTCGGCGACGGCGATCGTGATCTTGTCAATCATTTTTGTGGGACCTCGGGTGCGCCGAAGTTTCGTTCACTCACCAAGTGGATGGACAACTAGCAGGTCCACATAATCGACGCCCCATCCCTTAGGGGAGAGCTTTTCCGGTGTGTCGCCACGCGTGTTGGACGGATTGAACGCGCTTTGCAGAATTCCAGGGAGTGGGGCGGAACCCGAGCGCAGCGCGCCTGTGGCTTCAAGCCACTGGGTATCCCGTAGCTTGTGATCGAACGCCAGCGCAATGTAGCGGTCGAGCATCGGGCGATCCTTTGGGAAATCCTCGCGAACAACGAGCCCCACCGGGACCGATGCGGTGGCTCCCGCTGCGACCACAATCTGCTTTTCCGAACCGGAGAGTTTCAGGAGCGTCCGAGCGCGGGATTCCTCGAGCGAGAGCACACACACGAAGAGGTCGACCTCGCCGGTATTTCGGAGGTCAAAGATTCCGACTTGGTAGGCGCTTGCTCCGATGGCTTGGCCCTCGACCCGTGCCGACTTGGATGATGGCACCTCGAGTACGCGCACCGGTTTCACGGTCAATTGTTCCCTGCGCAGGTCTTCGAGTTCGGCCAGCGTGGGAGTTCGGAAGGTCATTTCAATCGGCAGTTCTCCTCGTTCGCTGGCGAGTTCGCATAGCCCGAGGAATGTCACCTCCTTGGCCAGAATGGTCTCAAGCGAGTTTCCATCGCGACTGACGAGCACTCCGCCGACTTCGCGCAGGATCAGTTGGCTATCCACATCTTTCGTGAGCACGTAATCAGCAAGAGCGATCTCTTCGATGAATTCCGCCAGGGGGGCTCCTTTGAGTTGAGAGATGAGTTCGTTGTCTTGGGCGTGAATGCGCAGAGCGGGTTGCCCAAACCCGCGGCGCACCTCTCGGACCCGATAGGCTACCCCTGCGGCTGTGGGATGATCCTCGGTCGTCCACTGGGCACGTGCGCAATCGGGCCGGATATCGATGACCTTGACCTCTCCTATCAGATGGTCGCCCGCATTATTCCAGACCTCAAGCTGGGAGCCGGCCCGCAACCCAAGCAGGAAACCCGCGTACACGAGTAGGCTGTCTTCGCTCCCCAACATGCGGGCTTCATACCCGAAGGCCGGCGTGAATTTGCCATTGAACACTCCGCGGTCCAGGTTGCCCGCGACGCTAATCGTCTGGTGCGCCTCCTTCTGGACGATGGCGGAAACCGATGCCGCGACTTGTCGCCAAGTCGTGTCTCGCTGCGCTTGTTCAAGGGCTCTTACGAGGTAATAGGTGAGCGCCCCATGAGTCCGCACTTGGCCTCCAATTTCCACTTGAACCTCCCGTGCCAGTTGGTCTCGTCGCGTGGCCGCCAGGTGGACATAGCGGGAATCTTCTAGTCGCTCCCCTGGTCCGTCTTCTGTCAGCGTTGCTTCTTCTGGGAAGAAGTCGCGAACCCAGTCGAAGTCCACGGATGCTTCTCCGTTGGGGACGGAGCGCTCCGAGCCACCTCGCATGAGATCCCCGGAGTGGCAACTGTCGGTGATGGCTAGCACGTGTTCGGTTTTGCGCGTCAAGGCCTCCATGAGACAACGAAGCTCATCGTCGGAGATGTCGTGTTCACCGCGAAGACCGCCCATGCGGCTGTCGTAAGCGAGGAAGGTGGAATCCATGCTGTCTACCTCCGCGGTCTTTTCCCCGGAGAGGTCGTGCACACGGGATCCGTGGCCAGCCATGTAGAAGATGGCTTGAGTTTCCGGGCCCGACCGTTTCAGCAGGACTTCGTCGAATGCCTGGACGATGTTCTTGTGCGTTGCCTGATCATCGAGCAAGACGAAAATTTCGGTCTCGGGAAAGCCAAAACGGTCGCTGAGAAGTGCGCGCATCAGTTCAACGTCGTTCCTACAGCCTGGAAGGTCGTGCAGACCGCTGGGCCCATAGTCCCCAACGCCCACCAGCAATGCTGTGCGACGAGGCAATGTGCTTGACTCGCTCAGGAACGACTCCAGCCTGTCCGCAGAGGGTCCTGGTGCGCTCAGTGTGGACTCTTGTGAGCATGAGAGCGCCGTGGTTAGAGCCACGAGGCCGAGTCCATGGAGTGCGCGTGTGAGTTGAGTCATGGGAGCCATATTGATTCAGCCAATTTTGCGCGCTGACCAAATGAAGTAATCCTCAATTCCTTCATTCGAGTGCTTCCGCGTCCATGCTTGGTGAATTGGACCTCTTATGATGCAATATGAAACACCCGCAACCCAGCCTGCATTGTGGCGCCTGTGATGAGTATCCAAGGAATTAGATGACTGACCCCCTCGAGGAAGCCATCGAGGAGTATCTGATCGCCATTGCCAGCGACCCTGGTGTGTCTTGGGATACTTACTTGGAACGGCTCAACAGCGCTGTGGACCGCAATCGGTTCATGGTGATCGTATTGGCGGAGCGCTTCTTGGCAGAGAAGAACCGTGGCGAAGAGCCGGACTTGGAGCTCCTCCTGAGCCAACTGCCCGATGATGCCTCGCGCATGGAGTTGGAGAAGTACCTGGGGCATAGCGTGCAGCAGGGGAGCTTGCGCCCCAAGCCTCTGGGAGTGGGGACCATCCTCGCTGATCGTTATCGAATCGAAGGCGTGCACGCGAGCGGTGGTACGGCGATCATCTATCTGGCCCATGACATGGAATTCGATGTGGAGCGCTCGATCAAAGCGTTCAACCAAAAGAGCAATGCTGCTTGCCAGGCAGAGGATTGGGAGCAACTTGTTCTGAGCGAAGCCCGGACCCTGGCGCAGCTCGAGAGTCGAAACATCGTCAAGGTGCACGACATCGTGCGTGATGGCGACCGCAGCTATATCGTCATGGACTTTGTGCGTGGCCGTGACCTTGAGCAAGTTCTGGAGGCTGTGCGCGGGAAGGTGGCACTAGCGGGAAGTGCGAAGAAGACCCCGTCCTGGTTGTCGGACGCCATTGGCGCCCCGATGACCGGTCAGTACGAGGACCTCCTGGGTGGCAAGGATTGGTACCACTGCATCGCACGCATCATTCATCGGGCAGTACGAGCTCTGGAGCTTGCTCATGCCCAAGGAGTTCGCCACCGGGATCTAAAAC
>JBLIMI010000217.1:0-6455 GCA_047638655.1 Minisyncoccia bacterium
TCTGCAGTTGCCCGCCGATTTGCGCCTCTTCGACGAAGCGCTGCAGGATTGCGGGGTTGTCCACGTATTTCTCGTGCAGGAATTTCATCGCAACGTTGCGACCGAGGTCCTGGTCGTGACCGCGATGAACCGTTCCAACGCCGCCGGAACCAAGCTCGCCGTGCACGGTGTACTTACCAGTATCGATACGCTCATCAAGCCCAAGCGGCTTGATGAGCGGCGTGTCGCCGGCCGAGTCGTCACTCAGCATAATCAAGGGCTTCGAGCCTGTGATCTCGCCAATACGCTGAATGACACTGGGTGAGCCAGCGGCCCGCGACTCCTCCCCATGCCCGCTCTTGGCGGTGGAGTCGATGGAGTGGTCAGGCATTTCATTTTCGTTTGGTGACTTCATAAAGGATCTCCCTAGCGCTCTAATTGTTCAGCAAACATCCTCCATATCATGCACTGTCCCGGGGCAAACCATCTCAACCGCCGGGGCGAAAATCTCCCGAAATAGGAAATGGATAGCGTTCCGTAGACAAGAGATGCGTTGGTGCAAAAAGCCAAATGGCGACCTGTTCATAAACTGGGCGTTGGTGCATAAACCAAATTGGCCCAGCGAGTCCTCCCACCGTTGACGGTTTCAACGAGGGATAGCCACCGATCGGGGTCTGCACAAGCTTCGTAGCCGGTTCTAGGTCTTGCACCCGACGGGGCCTCCGCCTTCTGCGCAGCTAGACCTCTGTCGTGGAGGTGGTCGCCAAGCATCGACTTGTACATGAAGAAGGCGTTCTCGATCGACACCTGCCGCTGCTGGCTCGACTTCTACTTCCATCGCCGGCGACCAAACTGCGCGATTACCCGAATCGTTTGGTCCCGTTCAGAAGATCTTTGCTTACCGCCGGACAAGGATGCCGAGCGCGTTGGCGGGACCACGACTCATGCTCCACTTGAAGCAGCCTTGCCGTAGATGGCCACAGTGTCATAGGCCGCGTCTCCGGTGACACTGGACAACTTGCCCTTGGTCTTCGTGACGACCTTGAGCCCGGTCTTGGCATCGTCTCCAGAGTTATCCTTCAGGACTGTGCACGGATGGTCCCCGCTCGATCAACCTCGATGTGCAGTTTGCTCAACCACGCTTTAGGGGCTTGGCTGCGGCCGATTCGCCAACCCCCATGATCGACAGCCTTGTGCTATCGATGATCAAGTGGACGGGTTTCTTCGACGCGATGGCCAACAGCTTCGCTTTGTGCCCCTTGGCTCGCCGGGAAAGGGTCGTGTGGTCTGTGGCTTCGAGGCTGACTGCCTTCAGGTCAAGCAAGGACCGTAGGAAGCCCTCGGCCTGCCGGGGTGGAACCGGAAGACAAGCCGAAGAGTGAGTGTGGTTTCGATGGCTAGGTCCGTGAACTACCGGGTGCTCCCCGGCGACCGGATGGCATTGCGGTCCATCTCCAGCCGCCAGCTGGTGCAGCGATATCGTGCCCACCCCGGTGCGTCGCCGCCCTTTGTGCGGCGGATGCCACGGCGTAGAAGAGGTTTTGGAACGAGTCCCATGTCGACAAGTCGAAGAGCTGTTTTCATCGGATGTGCGGGAGGTCGCTGATTGAGATTTTGGAAGGTCCTGGAAAAAGGCGTTAATGCTAGCTTGGCAGTTCCGATAGTCATCCCCTCGGCTGCGCAGGGACTGCTCCTCCGTCGGGGGAATCCCCGTCACCTTGAGCACTAGGTAGAGCATTACTAGCGGCGCAAACCAGAGGGTCGCGCCCCAGGGCAGTCCAAGTCTCAGCAGCGGATAGACCAGCCATCCACACCACTCGAGGAAGTAGTTGGGGTGCTGGGAATACGCCCATAGTCCCCCCCGAGATGTCCGGCCTCGTTTGACCGGATTGGATCGCCAAGTGCTGAGTCGACGGTCAGCGACCGCTTGTCCCTGGTAGAACCAGAAGAGAGTCGAGTCGAACTTCTCACCCCACTGCTCGCGTAGCGTTGCGTAACGCCCGTCTTCAGGCTCGCGGAAGTGTCGAGTAGAGAGATGCCAGGTCAGACGCAGAGACCAGAGTCCGGCGAGCAGACGACTAGCGCTCGACGTGGCGCCCAGCCCTCTGTCTGCCAGGCGTAGAGCAAAGCAAGCAGCCCCAGACTGGCGGCCCAAACTAGATCCACGATTCCGGAGTTGCCCGTGGTCTTCTGGCGACTGCAAGCGACTGCCATGATGAGGACGAGGCATCCAAGGGACATCAGCGTGATGGTCAAGGGCGTCATAGCAGAAGTTAGTTCGCGGAAATCCAACGGCCGGATGCATCCATCTCGGAATCTCCGGCGAAATGGCCTAGGTATGCAATCTCACCCCAAAAGCAAAGGTTTGTTCGCGTCCAGGCTCTTCAGCCTCGCTACCCTCGCAGTGGTCACATTGCTCCTGGCCTTCCTCAGCGGCGTTTGCCGGACTCTGCCGAAGAGAGCCCTCGCGGTGAAGCTCGCGCGCTTGGAAAAAAACGAGGCCATTGGGGAGCTCTCGAGGCTCGAATTCCGAGCAGATCTTGGCGCTGGGGAACATTCCTACGAGCTTGTCTACCACCACGCTCCCGCCCAGCACCCACGGGAAAGTGGACCCATCGTGCTCGTGCACAACACGCCTTCAACGCTCTACTCGTGGGTGGAAATGATCTACGGGACCCCGCCGACCGGTCACCCCAACTCAGACGACTCTGCCACCGGTGGTTCCACTGGCCAGGTCTCGCCGGGACTAGCGGAGTCACGCGACGTCTACGCCATCGAGGTCATCGGGCACGGAATCGCTCCGGGTGATGCAGGCCCCTATAGCTTTGAGAGATGTG
This sequence comes from Minisyncoccia bacterium, assembly GCA_047638655.1. Taxonomy (GTDB): domain Bacteria; phylum Planctomycetota; class UBA1135; order UBA1135; genus JABACD01. The sequence continues at coordinate 2,817 of JBLIMI010000217.1, forward strand.
CGCTCTTTGTGGAAGCGGCCATCCGCGCTCTAGGACTCGAAGGCGTGCACTTGGTCGGCTCCTCATACGGGGGCGAATTCGCCTGGCGCACTGCCCTGAACGCACCGGAATTGATCGCCAGCTTGGTGTTGCTTGATTCTTCCGGCTATCCCCGGCGTGATGGCGATTGGCTGTCCGAGGAAGTGCTGATGCGCGAGAATTCCCTGGCCACGCACGCTTGGGTACTGAATTCGCGGGAGCGGGTAAGAAGCGCCCTGGAGCCCCACTTCCAGCCCATCCCACCAAACCGTGTCGACGAGTTTTTCCTGGTCTGCGAGAATGCCCACAACTGGTCTGCGATGATCGATCTCGTGGTCGATGAGAACGGGATGCGGGCAGACGAGATTCCGAACATTCAGGCGCCCACCCTCGTGGTGTGGGGAGCGCAGGACATCGCCTACGGGCTTGACTACTATGGCAAGCGCTTTGCTAACGAGATCAAGGACGCTGAACTCTTCGTCGTGCAAGACTCAGGTCACTACCCCCATGAGCAGAAACCTGCGGTGGTCATCGAGCAACTCGCCCGCTTCTATTCTGCGCTCGAAGCAAGGCGCTAGAAAACAGCGCCTCACGGAAGCAAAGGCAGAACGATTCAATCATGGCACTCATCCTCGATTTCTCCGTGCGCTGACCGAGCCATCTCCACCGCGCGTGCCGCCGCAGGCGGAGTTTGGGTTCGAGGGATGTTGAGAAGACCAGTAACGCGAGCGCGCTGAAGCCCCCTGGTGGGGGAGGTGTCCCCGGTCCCCGGCAGGCGGCTCAAATCTGAGCTGGTCGGAGGGTTGCGAAGAGAGATTGGGTGGGATGTTGGGTCGCGCAAGCGGGGGAGACGCAGGTACCTGGCGCCGCTGAGGACCAGGAGGGTGGGGAACCACCAGGGTTCGAGTAGGAACCCGGCCGTCGAGTGCCTCCTGGAATTGAAGACGCTAGGCGGTCCTTTGGCCGTGCCGTTAGCGGCTCTGGCAGTCCCCAAGAGATTCCCGATTCGAGTTTCCTGGCTCCCTGCACATCGACCTACGCAATTCACGCCTGTCGAGGGCCTCATTCTCGCCGGACCGATCATCGATCGGATCCTAGTTGGGAGACCATCGAGTTCATGAGGTCCCGCGCTGCCGAGAAGAGGGCCTTCTTCACCCATGTCGTCCTTACGCAGCTACACCCCCGTTCCAGCCTCATCCCGACTTCAAGGGCAAGTCACGCGCGGGAGCATACGCCGACATCCAGATGGAGGTCGGCCACCACGTCGGTATGCTGCTCGATGCGATCGAAGACAATTGGCCTCCAGATTCACTGCTCTCCGAGGAGATTGGAACTCACCCTTGGCCTCTTGAACACGGAGGAACCGTGATCGCCAGATAGCCTATACGTCATGAACAAGTCGCCGTCCGAAGACGTCGCTGCCTTCTACGAATCGGCACTCGTCCCACTCATCTTGGAGCCCCGCGCCACCACAGATCTGTCCCTCCGATCTTCTCGCCTGAGAACCAAGCCGAAGGAAGTCCAATCCCTCACTCGGACTCCATCCCAGCGAACGCTGCTTCCCCGAGGCTGGGCTGACATTTTGTTGCATCCACCTTGCCACGAACGGCGAAGAGAACCTCAGGAGGGCGATTTTCAGCAAGCAACAGCGAGTGCCCCCTTCCTCCAAGACTGGAGTGGTGATCCGAGTGCAAGCATCGATCGACCTGATGTCTCTTGCTGGCTCCCCTCTCAGCACAGCCCCCTGTGCATCTGCGACCTTTACGAGCTTGGTCTCCAATCCCAGCCCCGCTTTCCAGCCCATGCCTGAACTCACAGTATACAGCGCTCTCCAAATTCTAGTCGCCCTGGGACTTCTCAACGTATGGCTTGTGCGCGCAACCAGCCAAACTCGCTATCGCGGCGGCAAATCAAACACCTTGGGTCAGGAGTTTACCGCCTACGGACTCCCGCTCTGGTTCTTCTACACAATCGGTTTCCTCAAGGTTGGCGCGGCGCTCATGCTAATCGCGGGACTCTGGTTCCCAGTCATGGTGCAGCCCGCAATCATGACCATTGCAGCACTGATGATCGGGGCGCTCGCCATGCACCTCAAGATCAGAGATCCCCTCATTCGATCGGCACCCGCCTTTGCCATGCTCATGATGTGCACGATTTTGATAGCTCAAGAACTGGCCTAATGAACCATTGACTGAACTAACTTCTGAAGCGGCACGAGTTCTATCGATAGCGGTCTTCCTGTTCTACGGATGGTTCTGCTTGGCCTCAGATCGTATGACCGCAGAATTTGAACGCTATGGGCTTGCCAAGCTTCGAAGGCTGATAGGCGTTCTCGAATTGGCTGGCGCGATTGGACTTCTGATTGGTTACGTCTTTCAGCCGCTCGTCGCCATCGCCGCAGGTTGCCTCTGCTTGCTAATGATAATGGCGGTGGGAGTCAGGATTAGAATCCACGATTCGTTGTCCCAAACTCTTCCTGCCTTGGTGCTCTGCATGTTAAATGCATACGTCCTGATCTACGAAATCCAAGGGGCCTCTGCATGATGCGGAGGAGTACGTCGCCTTCAGAGCGGAGCCACGCGGTGTTGCGCTCCGATGGCTGATCACCTCCACTGGCATGACCCCAAAAACGGGTCCAGTGCTTATGAGAGTCGGAGCGTTTGAGGGGTTGAGGTGCTGACAGCGGAGGCTGCCGCCAGGCAGCTCCGCGTGCTGTTCGCACGGAGGCGGAGCGAAGCGGAGCCGGAGGGCGAACAGCACGCGGCGAACTCCACGGGGGTCTGGTAATCCAAGCTACTGTGCGGGGGCTCAGTGTTGTACAGGACGCGCCACCCTTCGATCAGGTAGCGGGCCTCTGCCAGTCCCACGAAGAGTTCACCGTTTAGCAGCTCGTCGCGCAGGCGACTGTTGAAGGACTCGATGTACCCGTTCTCCCAAGGAGATCCAGGCTCGACGAAGAGCGTGCCCGTGCCGACCGATTCCAGCCACCTGGTCACGGCGATCGCCACGAACTCTGGACCATTGTCCGAGCGAAGATGCATCGGGGATCCACGCTCTGCCATGATCTTGGCCAAAGCCTCGATCACGCCGTCCGCTTTGATCGAACGTGCCACGTGCGTGCACAGGCTCTCTCGCGTGTACTCATCCACGACCGTCAGGATCTTCAGTTGGCGGCCATCCTCAGTCCGATCGAAAACGAAATCGTAGGTCCAAACGTGGTTCTTGAATTCAGCCCGATGCTGAACGCAGGAGTTGCCGGAATCGCCGGTTGAGCGCCGCTTGCGGCGCTTTCGAGGCACCCGCATTCCTTCCCTGCGCCAAAGGCGTTGAACTCGCTTGCGATTGACTCGCCAGCCCTCACGGATCAACATCCGATGAATTCGGCGATAACCGAATCGGGGAAGACTGCCGGACAAGCGGCGCATGTCCTTGAGCAGTCGGGGCTCATCTTCAGGCTGGCGGATCGTTCGGCGTTGAGTGGAGCGGGCCTGCCAGGTCAGCGTGCAAGCGCGACGCTCGCTCATGTCGTGTTCGCCCACGGCATGTACTACGGCGATCCGTCTGCTGGCCGGGCTCAAAAGTTTCCCTCAGCGAGGTCCTTCAAGACTCGATTGTCGAGTG
>JBLIMI010000218.1:0-6444 GCA_047638655.1 Minisyncoccia bacterium
GCGACGTCCCGATCATCGCCATGACTGCCAACGCCATGGCCGGAGATCGCGAAAAGTGTCTTGAAGCGGGTATGAGCGATTACATCTCGAAGCCCATCAAGCCCGCCACGCTCGCGGAAGCCCTCCGTCGTGCAATTGAGGACATGGCCGACGAGCGGCCGCGACGGAAAGCGAGTTGAGCGGCAGCGGCTGTAGCCGCCGCTGACTCGCCTGATCTATTCAGGAGCCGATGTGCGTAGCTACTTCGACGAGCGCCAAGGCAGTACGAAGGGACGCTCCTCGCCAGCGCGCCCCGCAGGCAACCGACCATATTCGAGTTCGCTTCCGTAGACGGGCTCCAGGACTTCTGCCCGCAGAACTTGCGAAACGGCTGCCAGCGCCACTTGTTTGCCACCATGCAAGAGCAAGGCGCGGTCAGCGTACTGGCTCGCCAGATTGAGCTCATGGGTGACAACGACCACGCTGCGCCCTTGATCGCAAAGATCCGCTAACAGATCAAAGACTCGTAACTGGTGCTCCGGGTCAAGGGCATTTGTCGGTTCGTCGACCAACAGCGCACGAGCCTCCTGGGCCAACGCTCTCGCGATCAAAGCCCGCTGACGTTGCCCGCCCGAAAGTTCTGCCAATGGCCGTTGGGCCAGCTCGTTCAGATCCGCACGTTCAAGGGCATCCGCAATGGCAATCGCGTCTGCTCTTTGCGGTCCGTCAAAGACGCCTCGATGGGCGTAGCGCCCATATCCCACGAACGCCTCCACGGTCACCTCGGGGAGGGTCGTCAAGGATTGCGGGACCATGGCCAAACGCTGCGCTCGCTCGCGAGCTGACCAGGAAGCCACGTCCTTACCTTCGACCTCTGCCAGCCCCGCACTGGGTCGCAGGAGCCCTCCCAGCAACTTCAGCAAGGTGCTCTTGCCTGCTCCATTCGGCCCCAAGACCGCCACCATCTCACCCGCATGGACTTCCAATTGAATGCCATCCAACGCACGCACGCCGCTCTCCCCATAGGAGAACGAGAGGCTCTTCCCTTCCATCTGGATCACCACGTTTGCAACTCCTTGCGTGAGCGAACGAGAAGAACCATGAAGAACGGTCCGCCGACGAGTGACATCAAGACCCCCGGACCGAGCGTGGCAGACCCCAAGATCAATCGTTGGGCGAGGTCAGCGGCGAGCAGAAAGAAAGCACCAGCCAAGAGGGAGAGCGGCAAGAGACGAGTGTGAGAAGAGCCGATGAAGAGACGTAGGACATGGGGAACGACCAAGCCTAGGAATGCAATCTGGCCCGCAACGGCCACAGCGGAGGCGGTCACCAGAGATGCGCCGGCAAGGACCAAGAACTTTGTTCGAGTGACATTGACGCCAAGGGCCGAAGCATCCTGCTCGCCTCCCGCGAAGAGGTCGAGCTCACGCTTGACGAATGGCATGATCGCGACGCCAATACCAAGACCACACCAGACGACCAGGACACGGGCCGTGGAGTGATCGGACAAGGATCCGAACGTCCAGCTCAACAGTGCTTTGGCTAATTCCAGGTTGTCCGTCAGCGTGAAGGCCTGGATCGCAGCCAACAGCCCACCGAGACAGGTGTTGAGAGCAATGCCGGAAAGTAGCAAGGTCGGAACGGAGAGTCGGCCCCCCTTCGTACCGAGCAGACTGACGAGGCAAGTGGCGCCCATGGCTCCCAAGAATGCAAAGACCGTGACCAGTACCGGCGCCAACTGCACCGCTCGCTCCACGACCATCGGAAGCCCGTAACCACCGACGGCCAAGATCGCGATCGACGCGCCAACGCTTGCGCCTGTGCTGATTCCGAGCACCGATGGCGAAGCCAAGGCATTACGGAACAAGCCCTGCAGCAGCGCTCCTGCGTAGGCCAAGGAAGCGCCCACGCCCAGGGCGACCAAGGTTCGTCGGGCGCGCAGAAGAAGCACAGCCTGGCCGCTGCCGGTCAAGTCATCTTCCGCCCCGAACCAGGCCAGCACCCCGCGCCATACGTCCGCTGAACTCAAGCTATCGGTGCTGCCCTGGAGTAGGGAAGCGAACGATAGCCCAAGAATGCCCAGCACGAGGAGCAAGGCGAGCACGCGGGGAGAGTGGATCAGGCGCGACAAGGGAGTTCGGAGGATTCTAGGCTGGGGCAACTCGAGGGGTGGCGACCCCAATAGGATGCGAAGAAAGCGTGCGGCCGTCTCCGAAGCCTCCGGCTTTTCTTGCGACAGGGAGTAATCCGCGGGTAGCCTGACCCCATCATGACCGATTGCCTCCTCTTTCGTGCCGCGCTACTTTCGCTGGCCGTCCTCGCGGGTTGCGGATCCTCGAGCGAAGACTCGGCCCAAGCCGGCGCACCCAAGATCTCTCCCGTCCACGCTGTTTTTTCCTTACCGGAAGTGAGCCCAGATCAAGGCTTCCCGGCGAAGATCAAGAGCTTCAACGGGTCTACCGTGGTCTTGCCCCGGGCCCCCACACGCATCCTAGTCGGCAACGCAAGCCTGCTCGACACGATGGTCGGCTTGGTCCCCCACACGTCCATGGTCGCGTTGCCCTCGACCGCCTTCCTTTACTCCAGCCTGAAAGACAACCCGGGGGAGTGGGCCAGCGTCCCCCTGCTGGCAAAGTTTGAAGCTGAACCAATCCTCGCCGCCCAACCGGACTTGATCGTGGTGCACTCTTACCAGGTCGGTTCCACCCTCGACCGTGTGATCGAGCAAGAGATTCCCGTGGTTGCCTTCCCCGTTGTCGGGACCTGGAAAGACATCTTGAAGGAGATCGAACTGATGGCCCGCATCGTCGGCCAGGAGGAAGCGGGAAGCGCTGTCGTCGAGTCGCTCCAGAGACGGCAGAGGGCTCTGCAAGACTCATCCGACCGCTCTAGCTTGCGAATCCTGCCCTATGCAAACTATGGGACCAAGGGCTCAACCGCAGGCGCGGGCACGACCGCGCAACTCATGATCGAGCTTTCAGGTATGCGCAACGCAGCCACGGAGGCCGGCCTCGAAGGCCACCCCAACATCGACTATGAACAACTGCTCGCCATCGATCCGGACTTCTTCCTGATCCCCGTGCGCGCTGATCAGGAAACCACGAGCGTCGAGACCATTCTGTGCGAGACCCCACTGCTAGCGAGTTTGCGTGCTGTGCGCGAGAAACGCTTCCTGCGCTTACCGGAGTCCCTGTACTCGACGGCTTCCCAACGGGTCTTGCTCGCCGCGGAAGCCATCGCCGAGCAGGCTGAAAAAGTCATCTCCACGGAAACGGAGTGAATCGCATGAAAGTCCGTGCCGCCCTACCATTGCTCTGCCTGTTGCTCGGCGCAGCACTGCCTTGCATCTGGGATTACGACACCCTGGCCCAGGAACGCTCCCGCTTCCCCACGACGCTTGAGTTGATCAGCGGCCGCTTTCCGAGACACTCGGAAACGTACTACCGTTGGCGCATTAGCGATCGAGAAGAACGCATGCTGGCGGGTGACACTTCACCCGAGGTTTATGATGACTTGGCCGTGGGCTATTCCAAGCTCGGTCAGGACGCTCGCGCCATCGAGTTGATGCAGCAAAAAGAAGCCCTGCATCCAGGGCTCTACGAGACCGCCGCCAACCTGGGTACATTTCACATCCATGCGGGGCACCTCGATGAGGGCGCCGCGCACATCCTGCGTGCGATCAAGATCAACCCCGACGCGCACTTTGGACGGGAGATCTACCAGGAACTCCTCGTGCACTACGTGATCCACCGACGGGAACAGCCTGGAGCCCCGCGATTGCCATTGACCGTCGAACCTGTGACTCACAGGAGCAGCGGATCCATGGGCTTCTGGACGTTTCTACAGGCAGAGCACCGAACGACCCGCGGAGGCGAGGAAGAGGAACTGCAACGCGCCGTGCGCGGCGTGCTCGGCATGATGCGATTTGGCAATCACGACTCCCCCGTGCTTCTCGAAGCGCTCTCTGACTTGCTACTGGCAGATCAGATCAAGGATGCCAAGCGCTTGGCCGCCCGCGCGCTATTGAAGGCTTCCTACTCGGTGGAAGATGAGCCCACGCGGCTTGCTTACCGCAACAAAGCCCGAGAAGCCCTGCGCACGCAAACGCCAGACCCGAGCACGAATGAGGAGAGGGCTCTAGAAAAGCTGGAGCATACATTTGCGCTTGAGCTGGAGGATGGTGAGCGAGAAACCATGGAGATGGCTTCCCGTGAAGCGTTCTGGATCGAAAACGGTGAGGATGTGGACTCTCGATTTGCGGATGTCTTCCTCACGACCCAATCGGTTGTGCCAGACAAAGGTAGAGAGCGCTACAACGCGGTCAGCCGGTACGGGAAGTACGTGGTCGCTAGCTTGCTTGTCATCGGCGCCGTGGCCCTCTTCGCGCTGTCGCGTCGCTAATCGACTCGGTTCGGCGCTGGGGCAAAGCGAAGGAGCACCCGGTCAGTGCAGGCCACGAGCCACCGCTGCAGGACCCAGGATTGGCTTACCAGTGGCCGCCTTGATCGAGAGTTGCGCTCCACGGTCATCGATCCACGACTGCATCACATCGGCCAACTGCAGCACGCGACCTGGAATGGACTGCGCCAGATCATTGCGTTCACCAATGTCCTTCGAGAGATCATAGAGTTCGAAACGTCGGCGCCCGTGGAACCAAATCAACTTCCAATCGCCTTCTCGAATCGAGGTAAAGGGCTCGATACCCGGCCCTTTCGCTCCCCACTGGTGAGGTTGGTGCCAGCCCAAAGTTCGCGCTTGAAATTCCTCCGACGCGCCGCGCAACAGCGGGGTGATGTCCACGCCATCGACGGTCTGCTCGTCTTGTTTCGGAATTTCTGCAGAGGCCGCGAGCAAGATGGTCGTGAAGAGGTCTGGAGTCGAGATGGGCGTGTCGACACGGCGCCGTGGCTGAGCCACGCCGGGCCAGCGCACAAGGGTCGGTACGCGAACTCCGCCTTCGTACGCGGAGCCTTTGCCGCTACGCAGGGGCGCGTTGTGAATGTGGGGCTCTCCTCCACGGGCGTGAGCCGAAAGACCCCCATTGTCCGAGGCAAAAATTACCATGGTCTCGTCCGCGATCCCAAGCTCGTCCAATTCAGCGAGCAAGTCCCCTAGAGCATTGTCATAGGTCTCCACCATGGTTGCGTAAGCGGCCTCTCTTGCATCCAGATCAGGGTAGTGATCCAGCAACTTCTTGTTCGCCATGATCGGCGCGTGCACCGCGTAAGTGGCGAAGTGCAAGAAGAAGGGCTTACCGCTGGCGTGGGCCGAGCGCATGGCTGGCAGGGTCTCGGACACCAGAGCCTCCGTCAGGTAGACGTCCTTGCCGTGGTACTTCTCGAGCCCTGGCACGTCCCAGACAGATTTCCCTGTAGCGGGCTTCCCAGTGCGGCCGGCTTGACTGAAGTTGTGAGTTCCGTAGAAGCTAGCGGGTGCTCCGCTGGCATGGCCAGCGATATTGACATCGAACCCAAGGGCGATGGGGTCCGCCCCACTCGTATCGTGGGCACCAAAGTGCGCCTTGCCCACGTGAATGGTGTGGTAACCAGCGGCTGCGAGTTGGCCGGGGAGCGTTGCCTGCCCGGCACCAAGACCGTTCATCGACCACTTGGGTGGATCCAAGGTCGGATGCGACTTCGAGGTGTCACGATCCTTGTTCAAGGTCCAGAAGGTGATGTGCGTGCGGGCCGGATCTTGCCCCGTCATGAGGCTCGTTCGCGTCGGTGTGCACACAGGGGCTGCGGCGTAGGCGTTCGTGAATGAAACACCTTCCCGGGCCAAGCGCTCCACGTTGGGAGTTCGGTAACGATTGTTGAACGCGGTGCTCTCCGAGTGCAAAGCCACAGAAGTGTCTTGCCAGCCCAGGTCGTCCACCATGAAGAGCACAATGTTGGGCTGCTCGAGAGAGTCAGGCCCCTCATTCGGGACGCCGGCACTCAGGCAACCGAGGGCAAGGGCGGAGGTCAATGAAAGTCCAGCCATATTGAGTTGCATACGGACCACGATACGGCGTAGGCACCGCATTCCGGGCCGCAATCTCAGTTCGCCCTCAGCGCAGCCACCCTCTCTGGCTCCACTCAGTCGAGAGCCTCCCCCGCCGATTCTTCCGGCTTCGCGAGGATCGAGATCCTTTGAAGCCATAGACTCATGCCATGCCCAGCGAGAATTCACCCGTAGCTCCTGCGTGTCCCGGGAATGTCCTCATCACGGGAGGGGCCAAGCGTCTCGGCGCAGCCATGGGATTGGAGCTCGCTCGCGGCGGCTGGAACGTGGTGGTTCACTACCGTTCGTCCCGAGAAGAGTCGGCTCAACTCTGCGAGCAGATTTGCGCGTTGGGGCCCAGGGCCTGGAGCCTGGAAGCGGACCTTTCAAACCCGGAAGAGTGCGAAGCCTTGGTTCCCCGTGCAGCAGAACTTAGCGGTGGCTTGCATGCTCTGATCTGCAACGCCTCTATCTTTCCAGACT
>JBLIMI010000219.1:0-6425 GCA_047638655.1 Minisyncoccia bacterium
TTCTGCGCTTCGTCGCCGCCCGTCCGAGTTCGTGCCGCAGAACAATTTAAGGCTCAATCGACGCGGGCCGCTGGGCGGCGGCAAACCTGTTTCCCTACGGCCTCAGCGGGTCGGAATCACGCTCGTAACCACCCGCTCCATGTTCTTCCCCAGAACCCGTGCAACATCTTCAGCGCTGAAACCGCGGGTGCGCAGCGGGTCGACCAGGCGGCAGTAGGAAGCGGCATCTTCTAGGCCCTCGACGGTCGTCGTGATGCCATCGAAATCGGAGCCCAAGCCCACGTGCTCAATGCCGGCAACTTCGGCGATGTGTTCGATGTGATCCACCAAGCGCTCAATCGCGAGGGGCGTCATCATTTCTTTCATGTAATTCGTGCGCTTCACTTCGAGTTCGGCGGAGGAGGCTGCGCGCAAAGACCGATAGCCATCCGTCGCACGCAACTTGGCCGACTCTTCAGCAGCGCTCGCGTCCAGGAAGGAAGGCAAGAAAGGAACGCCGATCACTCCCCCACCGGCGGCAATGGCGCGCAATTGGTCGTCCGTCAAGTTGCGCACATGGTCTTGCAAGGCACTGCAACCCGAGTGACTTGCGATGGTCGGGTTGCTGGTGGCTTCGAGAGCGTCAAAGAGGGTACGTGGCCCGCTATGGGAGAGATCGATCACGATGCCCAACTCGTCCATGCGGCGCACAATGCAGCGACCGAATGAGTTGAGGCCTTCTGGAATGTTCGGGGCAGCCCCCGGCTGACAAGTCCGCGCCCAGGAGAGGTGGTTGTTCCAAACCAGGTTGAGCACGCGCAAGCCACGTTCAAAGAAGGCTTCGAGACGTTCGATGCTGTCTTCGAGTGGATGTCCGCCTTCGATCCCGGCGATGATGGCCAACCGACCACTAGACCGCAGTTCGTTCCAATCGGCCACGGTACGCACCAGGCCTACTTGCTCGGGCACGCGCCCGACGAGTTCATGCAAAGTGTCGAAGAGTCGTTCTGCCCTGGCGCCTGCGCCGCCCCGGCCCTCTTCGCAAGAACGCGGATCGACCCAGGCGGTCATCACGACGCCGCCGAGACCCCCAGCACGGGCGCGCTTCAGGTCTAGCTGTCCAGGCGAGCTCCCCGCCAAGTCCACGCCCATGTCCAGTGCCAGCTGGAGCGTGTCCACGTGGGCATCAAAGACAAAGGGCGTTTGCATGCGGACACCGTACACTCTGCCCATGACGGAACGAACCGCCTACCTAGCCCCCGAGGGCTTCTCCAAAGAGCTGATGGACGAGCTCAAGGACGTGGAACAGGTGCACGGGCGGCTAGTGATCTGCAAAGGCCCCATGCAGGACGTGGTGTGGGCAGAGAACGTCTGGCGTGATGCACGGCGCATGCCCGTGGAGTCGATCGGCAAAGCGGCACGGGCCCTGCGCGACTTGCAGCGCAACTGGGCCTTGTATCCTGTGGAGCATCACCGACGCAGCGCGTTGATCCAGGAAAAGTTGCCGCACGTGAGTGCCAAGGCATTGGAGTTCGGAGCCACGGCTCCCACGGCTCCTCTCGGTTCCTGGACCTTGCTCGACGCCAACACGCTGCTCGCGGCCACGGACTGCACCAGCGCCTTTCCCAATGGCCAAGTGCGATTCATCGAGGACAAGGAAACACCGCCAACCCGAGCGTACTTGAAGCTATGGGAAGCCTTGACCCTGCTTCCCAAACGGCCTGGGCCTGGGGACTTGTGTCTCGATCTCGGCAGTTGCCCTGGAGGATGGACTTGGGTCTTGCAAGGCCTCGGCACGCGGGTGCTTTCCGTGGACAAGGCTCCCCTGGAGCGAGGCATCGACCAGTTACCCGGCGTCGACTTCCGGCGCCAGAGCGCCTACGCCCTCGAGCCCGAGCAAGTGGGCCCGGTGGATTGGCTCTTCTGCGACATCGCCTGTTATCCGAAGAAGCTGCTGACCCTGGTGCAGCGCTGGCTGGAACCCGGGCTCTGTCGTCATTTCGTGTGCACCATCAAGTTGCAAGGGGAGACCGACGCAGAGGCCATCGAGACCTTTCGCAGCATCGAGGGCGCCAGCGTGCGGCACCTCTTCCACAACAAGCATGAATTGACCTGGGTGCGCCTTGGCCCAGACCCAGAAGCGCCCAGCGAGGCCTGACCTTCAGAAGCGCGCTCGCCCCATTTTGAGTCAGGCGTACCGGAAAGGGCTACCTGTCATCGTGACAGGCCCGCCAAGCTCCCTTCAAAGCCTCTGCCAGTCTGGCAGGAGATCAAGATGAGATCGCCCTCAGGGGGCGCAGAGCCCCCTCTTCTGGCATGGCACGGCGCTTGCTTTCTGCGGTGAAGGCCCGGAGATTCCGGGACGTCCAACCATGTCCATTGACCGCAGAATTCTCATCGCCGACGACGATCGCGAGATCCGTCTCGGATTAGCCGATCTACTCGAACCCCTGGGGCTCGACATAGTGCTGGCAGAAAACGGCAGCACCGCCCTGCAAATGGTGCGCAGCGGAAACCTGAATCTGGCCCTGCTCGACTACAACATGCCGGGGGCTTCGGGCCTCGACATCCTGGAGGCGATTCAGAGCGAGTTCTTGGGCATTCCAGCGATCCTGTGCTCCGCAGACGCGGGGGGCGAACTCGGCCAATTGGCCCTGCGAGCCGGCGCCTACGCCGTGCTCACCAAGCCCATCATGCCCGCCCAACTCAAGCAACATGTGGTCAGCGCCCTAGAGCTTCCCCCGAGCATGGGCCTGACAGGACTCGCTTGAGCGCACACCATTCAGCCGTCGCACCTTCGCGGCGGCCTCTCTCAATTCACTTTTCGAACCACTCCAAAGAGGAATCATCCCATGGCCGCAAAAACTAAAGCCGCCCCCAAGAAGTCCAACAAGGTCGCTATCCGCCCCCTCGGCGAGCGCATGCTCGTCCAGCGCGTCGAGGCTGAGTCCAAGAGCGCCGGCGGCATCTTGCTGCCCGAGTCCGCCAAGGAAAAGCCCAAGGAAGGCATGATCATCGCCCTCGGCGACGGCCGCATGCTCGAGAACGGCGAGCGCGCCGAGTGGACCGTCTCCAAAGGCGACCGCGTGCTCTTCACCTCCTACGGCGGCACCGAGGTCAAGTTCAATGGTGAGGAATACCTCATCATGGAAGAGCGCGACATCCTCGCCGTCATCGGCTGAGTCTTCCCTTCTTCTTAAACCACTCAAGAGCAAGGAGTACATCCCATGGCTAAGCAAATTTCCTACGACGCCACCGCGCGCGATCACATCAAGAACGGCGTCATGCAACTGGCACGCGCCGTCAAGACGACACTCGGCCCCCGCGGTCGTAATGTCATCATCGAGAAGAGCTTCGGAAGCCCCACCGTCACCAAAGACGGTGTCACGGTTTCCAAAGAGATCGACCTCGAAAACCCCTACGAGAACATGGGCGCCCAGCTCGTCAAGCAGGTCGCTTCGCAGACGAACGACCAAGCTGGCGACGGCACCACCACCGCTACGGTCTTGGCCGAAGCGATCTTCCTCGAAGGTCTCAAGAACGTCACCGCAGGCGCCAACCCGGTTTCACTGAAGCGTGGCATCGACGCCGGCGTTCGGGCCGCAGTTGCTGCCCTCGACAAGGCTGCCAAGCCCGTCAAGAGCTCCGACGAGATCACCCAGGTGGGAACCATCGCCTCCAACGGCGATCACGAGATCGGAGCCATGATCTCCCAGGCCATGGACCGTGTCGGCAAGGACGGGGTCATCACCTGCGAAGAGGGCAAAGGCCTCGAAACCAACGTTGAGTGGGTTGAGGGCATGGAGTTCGACAAAGGCTTCCTGAGCCCGCACTTCATCACCGACGCCGGTTCCATGAACTGCGTGCTCGAGAACCCCTACATTCTCGTCCACGAGAAGAAGCTCACTTCCATCAAGGAAATGATCCCCTTGCTCGAGGAGATCGCTCAAAAGGGTCGTCCGATCCTGATCATCGCAGAAGACATCGAGGGTGAAGCTCTCGCCACGCTGGTGGTCAACCGCCTGCGCGGTTCCTTCCCCTGCGCCGCCGTCAAAGCCCCCGGCTTTGGTGATCGTCGCAAGGCCATGATGGAAGACATCGCCGTCCTTACCGGCGCCAACCCGGTGCTCGAAGCCCTCGGCGGTTCCCTTGAGGGCACCACCTTGGCCGACCTCGGTACCGCTAAGAAAGTCGTCATCACCAAAGACACGACTTTGATCGTGGAAGGTGCCGGCAAGAAAGCAGCGATCACCGCTCGCATTGAGCAGATCAAGACCGAGATCAGCATCGTCAAGTCGGACTACGACCAAGAGAAGCTTCAAGAGCGTCTCGCTAAGTTGTCCGGTGGTGTGGCCCAAATCAACGTGGGTGGCGCGACCGAGTCCGAGGTCAAGGAAAAGAAGGCACGCGTCGAAGACGCCCTGCACGCCACGCGCGCAGCAGTCGAAGAGGGCATCGTGCCCGGCGGCGGAACGGCCCTCGTCAACTGCATTGACACCCTCGAGAAGCTGGACCTGAAGGGCGACGAGAAAGTCGGTGCGATGATCATCCGCCGCGCACTCGAAGCTCCCCTGCGCCAAATCGTCGCCAACGCTGGTCAGGACGGCTCAGTCGTCCTGCAGAACGTTCGGTCAGGCAAAGGCGATGCGTTCGGCTACAACGCCGCGACCGGCGAGTACGAAGACCTCATCAAGGCCGGCGTTGTCGACCCCAAGAAGGTTTGCCGTGTCGCCCTGCAAAACGCCGCTTCCGTGGCGAGCTTGCTGCTCACAACCGACGCCCTGGTCAGCGAAGTGCCGGCCAAGGAAGAGGCTGCGAGTGGTCATAGCCACGCGCACTAGTCACTCGGGCGACGAAGCCCACGACTCTTAATAACGAGCCGCGGCCCGTCCCACTGGACGACCGCGGCTCGTTCTATTCGCCTCTCCAGAATCCTCTATTTGTCAGGAAGCTGCGGTTACATCCCCAAATGCACGGCCTATATTCGCCTGCCCGGACGGGAAAGCGAG
Source organism: Minisyncoccia bacterium (assembly GCA_047638655.1). Classification (GTDB taxonomy): domain Bacteria; phylum Planctomycetota; class UBA1135; order UBA1135; genus JABACD01. The sequence continues at coordinate 4,989 of JBLIMI010000219.1, forward strand.
GACCACGCTCCCTGTCCATATGGGCCGCTTGAGCTCCCTAGGGAGCTTGCCAGCGCAGGATTGCTCTCTCTTCCCTCTCCTCTGAATCCTGCGTGTAAAACCTCGACTTCCCTTGTGGATGGCGGGGTTTTGCGATTTTCTGGGGGTCTGTTGAAACGCCGGAGAGATCGGCGGCAACTGGCCTTGTGACGAGAGCGCCATGACACCCCAACCCACCCACACACCCGCCGAGATTCTGGAACACACGGGCTGGCTACGTACGCTCGCGCGTCAGCTAGTCAGGGATCCGCACACGGCGGATGATGTCGTCCAGAACACGCTCATGGCGGCACTGGCCTGGGAAGGAGTGCCGCGCGAAGGTCTGCGCAATTGGTTGGCAGGGGTGGCTCGCAACACCGCTCGTCAAATGGCCCGAGGGGAGTCCCGTCGCAAGTACCGCCAGGCCAAGGCCGCCGCCGCAGAGGCTTTGCCCTCTACGGGGGAGATGGTGGAACTGGTTGAATCTCAACAGTTCCTGGCCAAGGCGGTGCTTGACCTCGACGAACCCTATCGCACGACCATCTTCTTGCGCTTCTTTGATGGGTTGTCGCCCAAGGAGATCGCGGCCCGGCAGAACATCCCCGCCTCCACGGTGCGGGTGCGTTTGAAGCGCGGACTGGATGTACTGCGCGAACGACTGGATGGGGATGCGGTCGGGTCAGACCGGCACTGGAGCCTGCTGCTACTCCCCTTGGTAATGCCCTCACGGAGTGAGATACTGGCCGGCGCGATCCTCGCAAAGGGAGTCGCCCAATTCATGGGAGCCGCGGGGGCCAAGGCGTTGCTTCTGCTGTCCCTCGTCGGCTCGGTCCTGTTTGTCGTCTATCAATCAGGGACGGGAGCGAACAACGCACAGGAGGCCATCGAAGCCGAAAGGCTGCTCTCTCGTGAGGGCAAGATTGAGGACCAGGGCCGCTCCAGCGCGGTGAATCAACGGGAAGCTCAGTTCGTTCCCACTCCGCAAAGCACGGAATTGACGCTCGTCGCCGAACCTGGCTTCCTTGTGGGAAGGGTACTCGGAACGCAAGGCGAAACGCTTGCCGCTGCGAGAGTCACGGCCGTCAGCGCCAATCGACGGTCTCCGTCCATCCTGAAATTTGATGCTGCGCCCGAGTGGGTTGGAGAGACAACTAGCGACGCCAGCGGTATCTATCGAATCGAAGTGCAGAGCGGTCATCCCTACTTGATCCGTGCTTACTACAAAGACCTCGCTCCTCGACAAACCAAGGCTGCCTATGCGGGAGAAGTGCACGACATGCTTCTCGACGTCGGGCTAAATTGGACAATCACTCTCAGGGATGCGGTCACTCGGGAGCCCCTGGTGGAGGCCGAGGTGAACATTCAGAGCCTCGACGCCTATCGAGTTCCGAGAGCCTGGGGCGCCGAGGGTAAGACTGA
>JBLIMI010000220.1:0-6418 GCA_047638655.1 Minisyncoccia bacterium
GAGCGAGTTGGGCATCGACCTGCAGGCGATTGATGCTCGCCTTCGTCGCTGGCTCGAGGAAAGGATCTAGCTCGTGCACAAGATGAACCCCATGTTCTTGATCCCGCTCGTGATCGCACTCCCGGTGGTAGCCGCCTTCGGGCAGCCCGGGACTTGCGAGGACTCCAGCGCGCTGATCGAGGTCAGCTGGAAGGACACGGCCTACGCGGGCAATGCTTTGCCCGATGAAGTGGGCGTTGGCCCTCCCGCCGCCGTGACCGCCTGGGCTGACTGGTGTTTGGCCCACGAATACCAGATGACTTTGTTGCCCGACTGCCGCGTGCTGTTCATCACGCCGGAAGGCAACGGCAAGTTGAAGCGCGAGCTCAAGCTCATCAAGCAAACGATGGCTGAGTTCGACGAACTCTTGCCAGCGCCCGAAAGAGAGGAAGTTGTGATGCGCGACTCTCCGGAAGACCCCGGAGGAGATGACGTTGGCGGCGAGATTCCCGAGGACCCCGAAGGGGGCTTGGCCGGGTGGCAACCCGCCGACCAAGAGCCCTTGCCATACAGTTGGGACTACGAGTGGGGGTCCGGCACTTGGCCAGTGGATACAGAGACTTGCGTCATGTTCGTCGTGCACAACGAGAAGGACTACGGGACTCTGGTCGACGCGTTGGGCGAGATGGAGGACTATCTCAAGCCTTGGGCCGCAACGGCCAAGACGCGCACGGGCTTCGTGCACGAGAAACCGCTGGTGGGTGCCTACATCGCCAATGCGGTCGGCCAGGAAGAATGGGACCCGGAGAACGAGCTTGTGCATCGCATCGCGCAAATGCTCTTCGTGCGTCGCTTTGCCTCAATTCAGCCGTACTGGCTGGCCCAGGGGTTCTCTTGGTACCTGGAGAACGAAATTAGGCGTTCGATTTACTGCTTTCCGTATCGCAGCGAGTTCGTCTTTGCCACAGAGCACACGGGTTGGGACAACGCCCTGCGCAACGCCTTCAACGATCGCGACAAGCCCCTGACACCCATCGAGTTCACAAGCTGGAAGCGCGGCAAGTACGAGGGCGACGTGGCCAAGGTCTCCTATGGATTGGTGGGATACATCGCCCGTTACCATCCCGATGCCTTTACGCCATTCCTCGAGGCCATGCGGCTGTACGCCCTCGAGAACAGCAAGGAAGACTTGGGCAACGGCAGTTGGGGACGCAACGCGGACTACGCGCTCTCGAACACGGACCAGGCGAAGTTCATGCGCGAGTACTTCGGCAACGACTGCTTCTTGGAAGCCACCGAGTTCTTCAAGAAAGGCAAACGCTACCGCCCCAAGAAGAAAAAGTAGGGCGGCTGACCCCTGTGCTTTTGGGCGAAAGGGTGGGACGGGGGCATCCTAAGCCCGTGAGGTACACCAGGCTGGCGAGATTTTGGTGCTGGGATATGCTGGAAGGCTGTTGGGAACTCGTGCATCCCAACTTCTATTGTTAGGCCGGTGTCCGGGGATTGCTGGCACCTATGTCTCCCTCCTACCCTCCGGCGGGAACGGACTTCACTCAAGTCGCCGCGGGCACCTATCACTCTCTGGCCTTGCGCTCGGATGGCTCGATCGAGTCCTGGGGGGATGACTCAGAAAGGCAGATTGCGGACACACCACCCGCTGCAGGCTTCATCCAGATAGCTGCGGCAGGTTGGCATTCCATCGCTCTGCGCGCAGACGGTTCCATCGTTTCATGGGGGCAAGACGGTTGGTGGAACGCGGTCTCGGACACGCCGGGAGGGACCGGATTCTTTCAAGTGACCGCCGGTGCGCGACACGCATTGGCGTTGCGCCGAAGCAACCAAGGTCGTGCCAATTGCTTCGGCGATGGGAGCGGGGCCAATTGCCCGTGTTCCGCTAACGGAGCCATCGGGGCCGGTTGCGCGAGTAGCACGGGGAATGGCGCCACCCTGCTCGGATTGGGCGACGGCTACCTCATGGACGACGACTTTAGGCTTCAGATCACGGAAACGCCGAACCACTCCATGTGCCTGGTGCTACGGGGCGCCAGTGGCTTGAATGGCACGCTCGGGCAGTTCGCCGGAGATGGATTGCTTTGCGTGGGCGCTCAAACAGCGCGCTCCCAGGTCCAAACGACCTCGGCTGGCGGCACGACCTTTACTGACTTTCAGGGCAACGCCTTCGGAGCGTCGAGCTACGGCAGTGGCACAACGACACGCTATCAACTCTGGTATCGGGATGCCGCTAACACTTGCACGGGCCTCGGTTTCAATTTCTCGAATGCCTGGACCCTGACCTGGGCCCAGTGAAGAGTGGATCCGGCGGGATTGCGCGCGCGATCCGGAAGAGAGGCAGGTGCCATGCTGGAGTTCGAGCTATCGCGGGAGGCACATGTGGTCACTAGGATCCGTTGAGAGGGTGTGCTGGTCCCGGCGAACACGATCGCCCCTGCTCTTTGACCATGGACGGGCGGGGGCGGGTCATTCACCATGTCCTGCATGAGGAACCCGGAACTCGAGCGCGCCCTACACGAAGCGGATAGCTGCCTCTTTCTCTGTTCCGGCAACATGATTCGCTCGGCCTTCGCTGAGCTCTACGCGTCACATCTCGGTTGGAGTCTTCCGGTGCGTTCTGCTGGAACGACTTACTCTAACTCGCGCATTCACCACGAGACGCGTGCGGCGCTGCTCGCACGCGGCGTGGATTCGGCCGCTATTCTAAGCTTTCGCCCGAGCTTGATTACGGACCTCAGCCCAGCTGTCAGCAGCGGCGAGTTGGTGCTCGGCATGACTCGCGAACACCTAGAACTGGCTGCGGCTCAGGGCGCTAGCGGTCCGTCCTTTCTCCTGATGGAAGCGTTTTCGGAGTCCATTGAAATTGCGGACCCTTACTTCGAGGGCGGCTTCGAGGGCGTGTTCAACGACATCGCCCGTTGCGTCGAAGCGCTCGCAAGCTGATCCTTGCAAGCGGCCTGAGTAGGCTGCACTTGCACGCAAGCACTACTGGAGCGCGCGCCCAGCGCCCCTCACACCAGCGACGATGCCGTGTCGCACGTTGCGCAACTCAAGCGGCCGACGGCTTCACTCGGCTCCCCCGAGCTTCTGCATAGCGCGCTTGAGCCGGTGGGCTTTCGCGACATTGAGGAGGAGGTTGTGGAGGCTCCCCTGCGAAAGAAGAGCGCGAAGGTGTGCTTGCGATTTGAAAGGGAGTTCGTCGGAGCCCTGCACCAGATGCTGGGGAGTCGTTCAGAAGCGGAGCAGGGAAAAGTCTGGGACGAGATCGAAGAAGACTTGACGCGCAATCATGCCCGGCAAACGTCTCAGGTCTACAGGGGCCAAATCCTGAGTTACGACGTTCCTGGGCTCTGAGCGAGCAAGTCACCGCACCAATGCCCTGGGCTCAGTGAAGAGTGGATCGAGGCCTTCCTAGAACGCGTCGACCTGAATCGCATCCCAACGTGCTTTATCGGCGGCGTTGATGATGTCCACTTCTGCGCTGCTGATCACGTCTGCTTCGAGGGCCGCTGCCACGGACGCGGATACCCGTCCGCGGGGAATCGTCTTGTCGCGCATGGCGTCCTTGATCTTGCGCAGTGCAGGTTGAGCGGCAAGAACCGCTTGAAGATTGGCCTCAAGCGCTCCGAGTCCGGGTTCTGTGGCTTCCGGAATGTAGATGTGTTGCGTCAAGTGCTCGCGCGCCGCGCCGCCATCGAGGATCGAGCGTGCAACCTCCTGCGTGAGGTCATCCTTCACATTCTTCAAACGCGTGTAGACGGGGAAGAGTTTCATGCGCAGGATCCAAGCCAAGGGGCGGTTGGGCAAGTTGTCGAGCATGGCTAGCAGAGCCGTCTGAATCTCGAAGAGGGCGTGCTCTGCGGACCAACGCATCAGCGGAACATCACGTTGCTCCTGGCCCTCGGCCACAAAGCGCTTAAGGGACGCCGTGCCCAGGTAAAGCCAAGCCAGGCCGTCGGCTAGGCGACCGGTGATCATCTCTTTTCGCTTGAGCGTTCCACCCAGCGTCATCATCGCGATCTCGCTGCAAACGGCGTAGGCCGCGCTCATGCGTTCGAAGTGCTGGAAGTAGCGTTCCGTCGGTCCCTCGATGGGGGAGCGTGCGGGCAGTGAATTAGTCTGCCCGAGAATGGTCGCCCGGATGGCGATGCTCGTGAAACCACCGATGTGTCCAAAGAAAGCCTTGTCGAAGCCTTTCACATCGCGCGCCGCTACCGCTCGCATTTCGTCAAGTGCATAGTGATGGCAGCGGATGGCTCCTTGACCAAAGATGATCATGGAACGGGTCAAAATATTGGCGCCCTCGACCGTGATGCCGATCGGCAAGCCTTGGTAGGCCCGGGCTAGAATGTTGCGAGGACCGCGTGAGATGCCCGAGCCCCCGATCACGTCCATGCCGTGATTGACGACCTCGCGCATTCCTTCCGTCATGTAGGCCTTGCAGATGGCCGTGATCACTGCCGGCTTCTCGCCCGCATCGATCGCTCCAGCGGTAAGCCAACGAGCGGCGCCCATGAGATAGGTCGTGCCTGCAATGGGCGCTAGACGTTCCTCGATGCCTTCAAAGCGCCCGATGGGTGTGTTGAACTGTTCGCGAATGGTGGCGTAGGCCCCCACGGTGCGGGTGGTGATTTCCGCGGCTCCACAGGCCTGGCCGGGAAGTGAAATTCCGCGACCGGCGGCCAGACTTTGCATCAGCATGGTCCAGCCCTTGCCGGCGTTCTCCTTGCCGCCGATGATGAACTCAAGTGGGATGAAGACATCGTTGCCCTGGGTCGGGCCGTTGATGAAAGGCACGCCCAGAGGATCGTGGCGCTCGCCAGTCACCACGCCGGGCAGGTTCGCAGGAACCAGTGCGCAAGTGATGCCGAGTTGCTCTTCGCCGCCCAGCAAGCCGTCGGGGTCTTCGAGTTTGAAAGCGAGTCCAATCACGGTGGCGACTGCGCTCAAGGTGATGTAGCGCTTGTTCCAGTTGAGCTTGATGCCGAGCACTTCCGTGCCTTCGTAGTCTCCACGACAAACGACACCGTTGGAGGTCATCGCTCCCGCATCGCTACCCGCGCCCGGTTCTGTCAACGCAAAGCAGGGGATCTCGAGCCCTTTGGCCAGGCGCGGAAGGTAGTGCTCTTTCTGCTCCTTGGTGCCGTAGTGCAGCAGCAATTCCGCCGGCCCCAGAGAGTTGGGGACCATGACGGTCACTCCCGCCGTCACGGAGCGGCTCGATACCATCGCAACCACGGCGCCATTGGCCGCGGCGCCAAACCCGTGGCCTCCATAGGCCTTGGGAATGATCAAACCCAGGAAGCCCTCGTCCTTTAGGAATTGCCAGATCTCGGGGGGCAAATCGTCGGATCGAACGATCTCCCAGTCATCGATGCGTTTGCACAGTTCGGCACAGGGTCCTTTCAGGAAAGCCTGCTCCTCGGCGGACATGGGCTTGACCTCAAAGTCGAGCAGTTGACTCCAGTCCGGCTTGCGTCCAAGGAGTTCCTTGTCCCACCAAACGGTGCCCGCTTCCAGGGCTTCACTTTCGGTTTGGCTCATCTTTGGAAAGATGGGCGCCAGCAAGGGCATCAAGCGGCGTGTGACAAGTCGTTGCCGCACCGGTGCCAATCCCAGGCTCACAAAGAGCAATCCAAACACGATCGCGGCCGTCCACCACAAACCGCCAACGGCCGTTGCAGACATCCACCAAGTGGCGAGTCCAAGGGCGATGGGCAAGACCCAGGCTGCCCAGGCCTTTCCCACATACAAAAGCCAGAGGGCGAGGGAGGCCAGGATCAGGATCGTCAAGAGGGTCATCGGCTTGGACGCAAGGGAGGCGAGGTGGATTGGGAAGTGATCTTGTGACACGCGCGCGGAAGCGCTTCAAGTCCACAAAGGATATGCATGTCCGACTTGTCTCTTCTTCCATCGGCAGGGCGTGGGGTTGGGTGAAGCCCTGGGTCCGGGAAAGCCCAGGATCGCGGGCCATTGGGAAGCCTCGATCGCTCCCTAGATGCCGAACGAGCGGTGCACCCACTGTGGTCGACTGTAATCCCAATTCGACTCCGCCATGGCGGCCACAAATACCGGGAAGGCGCCCTCCATGGCGTCGCAGAAGTTGCGGGAAAGGCCCAGGGTCTCAGCGTAGGAGTCGAGAGCACTGCGTTCCCAGTCGCGAGTTTCATCCGAAGCCGTCAGAGCTTTCCACGCATCACCGATGCTGCCTCCTCGGGCTTGTTTGGTCTCGTGCACGATGAGTTGCAACAGGTCGAAGTAGGGCACGTCGTCGGCGCGGCTCGAACCCCAGTCGAGGTAGCCCAAGACCTTGCCCTCTGGAGTGATCTGCACGTGCTTGTTGCGCAGGTCTGCGTGCTGCAGAACGAGGGGCATGGGCTCGCCCAGGAGTTGTTTGCGTGTGGCGTCCCGCAAGGCCATCAAATCC
>JBLIMI010000221.1:0-6409 GCA_047638655.1 Minisyncoccia bacterium
CCACGAAACACAGCGGGATGCTCGGCACCTGCTCGTTCTGGGCTCCATGGATTATCAACCCAACAGCGCTGGCTTGGTCTCCTTCTTGCAAACTTGCTGGCCGAACTTGCTCGCGAAGCACCCCGATCTGCAGTTGTCCATCGTGGGACGCGGCGAGCGCCCTAGGGACCTGCTCGAGTTGCCGGGAGGCGTCAGGTGGGTTGGCGCGCTCGAAGATGTGCGTCCATGGCTCGCCCGGGCCACGGCGTTGCTCGTTCCCCTGGAAGTTGGGGGGGGCACGCGACTCAAGATCCTCGAAGCGCTGGCCATGCAGTGCCCGGTGATCTCCACCGTGACGGGCGCGGAGGGATTGCGAGTCGCGAGCGAACAACACGTTTGGCTCTCGCCGAATATCGCAGGACTCACTGAACGAATTGGCGAAGTGCTGCGCGCCCCGGAACAGATACAGACCAAGGCGGGGGCCGCCCGCGACGTCGTGCTCCGTCAATACGACTGGCGCGAGTCAGCAAAGCAACTGGCGGCCTCTTGGAGCCGCTGCATTGGAAGTAGCGACTCCTAACGAGCGCAAGCCACGCACGCAGGGCCGGCCGCGCTCACTGAGACCGTTTCCACTTCACACGATCCGGAGTGGTCCAAAGCAAAGTGTCCTGGCTCTCCCACACATCGAGTATCTGGTACGCGTGAGAGGGCTTGTTGCCACTCTCCCAACGCATGTCCATGGTTCCGTCCTTCGTCGCCCAAGTGCCTCGGCTGGTGTACTCGACGCCGCCGCTGCGGTAAAGCACTCCTCCACCGCCCCCGCCGGTGGACTGTCCGGCCGTGCACACTCCATCCGCTTGCAAGAGCAAGTACGAGTCGCTTGCGAACGAGAACCCGTCCGAAACATAGACGGAGGAACTGATCCAACTGCCAACGCAGGCCGCGTCTTGGCCCCCGGCGGGCCGCGGCGCGCTTGCCACGACTGCGCTCTCCCCCGTCGGGGCATAGCCAAAGCTAGAGGCAAGGGCTCGGGCCAGGAAGCGAACTTCGCCATCCAGAATGGCCTTGTTGGAAGACATGGCAAAGAACAAGAAAGCTTCAAACTCTTCTCCCGCCTCGGTCAGAAACACATCAGCGTAGAGCTTCGTCCCTTCCTGTTCACCTGCGAAGGATGCGATCGAAAGATCCTGATAACCGAGGGGAGCGCGCACCATCTCCTTGTTCTGTTGCTTGAAGCCCAACTCCGGCGTCTGGGCGACAAAGTTGTCCATGACCTTCTTGAAGTCATCTTCATCGTCGACATAGTCAATCCCTTGCAACGGGTGGTGAACCACAAAGAAGGAAACGTCGTCGAAGCTGCCTTCCGGGCTCAGTAGCTGCAAGTTGGACTCCTGGTCTTGCACGCTCCATCCTGCGGGAAGCTTCAGGGAGAAACCGTTGCTGTGCTGATGGGATTCCCACTGAGCGATGGCTCGCTCCCAGTACTCGGACTTCCCCCAGTCCGTCTCGTCTCTGCTGCTCGCATCGCCCGTGGGCAACGGGCTTGTGGCTGCGGCGGGAGCGCTCTCTTGGCCCGCTTGCGCATCAAGACGAGCGGAGGCACCGAGTGGATTGCTTTGCTTCCCCTGCAACCTGTAGAGCGCCCCGCCTGTTTCCAGTTCGAGCGCCCCAGCGGAATGGCGTGCCACAAACTCGAACCCATCGGAGCCACTTGCAAAGGTCCCCTTCAACTCGCTACCGGCGACCTGCGCCACGAGCGAGTACTCTGCGCCTGCAAACGTGATCGATCCCGAGCAGGCCCTGCCGTCCTGCACGAGCACCACTTGCATTCCCTCGCCACTATAAGTCCCGGACCAAGAAGCCGTCGCCAAGGGATTGACGGCCGAAGTCAAAGTGACCGGCGCCACGTCGGAACAACCGGTCATTCCAAGGCACAAGAGCCCCACCATCACGCTTCGTCTCAACTTGCTCATCGGTTTCGCCTAGTTTCGTTCGGGCCGGCCCTGGTCAAGGGCATCGAGGTTCCAAGTTGTGATACGCCCCTGCAGCAGCTTTCGCAACCACAAACAAAGCAGGCAGCGCCCCTGCCATAGGTGGACGCAAGCCGGGACTGACCACTGGTCGCCATGCCCTTATGACTCTATCCTGCAGCACGCATCTCTCGAAGCCCTCTCCAACCCAACTCTGTCCACATCACCTTCGGCACCCATGAAGCACGCAACGCCACTTTGCGGAATTCTCGCCCTCTTGGTGATTGGACGGCTTCCCCACTCCGTCGTCACAGGACCGGCCACGCTCGCCCGTGAGTTGACGACGACCAACTAGCCCGACCGAATCATGCCTACGATCAGCGCTGCCCTCCTCCGAGAACGTCTGCAAGCCGATCAAGAGTTGTCTCTGGTCAACGTCCTGCCCAAGCAAACCTTTGATCGGCGGCGCATCGCTGGTTCACAGCACGCCTCCCAGTACGAGGAGGATTTCTTGGAGCGCATCGAGTTCATCGTTGAACATGAGCAAGCCTGCGTCGTGGTCTACTGCAACAGCAAGGGATGCAACGCCGCATCCAAGGCCGCCGAAAAGCTCGCGCTCGCCGGCTACACAAATGTCTTGGAGTTGGACGGCGGCTTGGCCGCGTGGGAATCCTTGTCCTTCCCGGTCCAAGGCAGCGCGGTCTAGCTGTTTAGGAGGATCCACGCGCCGCTCACCCAAGCGCCCCGAAAGGATTCAAAGACCCTTGAATGCCGGGTGGTAGCGAATCATCCCCGACTTTCCCTCGAGCGCGCCAGCCTCAAACTCCATGACCATGAACAGGTCATCAGGCACGTCATACTCGGAACGAATTCCGAGTGAAACGGAAGGGGCAAAACCGAAGCGTGGGTAGTACTCGGCATGACCGAGAACGATGGCAGCCTGGGCTCCAAGCTCGCGGCACGCTTGCAGGCCGGCCTGGATCAAAGCCGATCCAATGCCCGTCTTCTGCTCAGCTGGAATCACGGAAACGGGTGCCAACCCCATCACTTTGAGCTCGGGGTGACCGAGAAGCGTCGCAGGCGAAAACACGACGTGCCCGACCACTTGTTCATCCACTTCCGCCACCAAGGAGATCAAGGGGTCCGCCTGCTCACGCAGAGCACAAACCAGCTTCGCCTCCCCTGGTGAATCAAACGCAGCTTCGATGATGGCAAAGACCCGTTCGTGGTCACGCGCCTCTTCCGGTCGGATGTGCATGGTATTTGTTGGCGGCTTCGGGGCAGGGCCCTACGTTAGCACGCGGCGTGAATGAAGCCGCGCCCCATCCCCCGCACCCGGATTCAAGCCGAAGCGAGCCCCCATGCTTGCCACGGTCCATGCGCGCCCGTAGTGTCGCCCCGGCCCCGCGCTTTCCCATCCAACGCCGTCCAACACTTGCCAGAGGAAATCAAAATGAAATCCGCCATCAGCATGCTCCTGCTCGCTTCCCTGTGGTGCTCCTGCGCCTCCAGTGAAACGGATCCCGCCCCCGAGGGACCCATCCTCGGCGTCTGGACCCCGCTCTTCAATGGCGAGAACCTCGACGGTTGGCGGGTCAAATTCAAGGGCTTCGAACTCGATGACAATCACCAGGACACCTTTTGTGTTCGAGACGGTCTGCTGTGCGTGGATTACTCGAAGTACGAGAGCTTTGAAGGCCAGTTTGGTCACCTGTTCTACGAAGGCGAGTTCTCCCACTACCGCATTCGTGTTGAGTACCGTTTCGTCGGCGAGCAAGTCCCCGGCGGACCCGGATGGGCCTTTCGCAACAATGGCATCATGGTGCACGGCCAAAGTGCCCAAAGCATGAAGCTCGAGCAAGAGTTCCCGGTCTCGATCGAGGTTCAGTTGCTCGGTGGTGACGGCACGAACGCGCGCAGCACCGGCAACTTGTGCACACCCGGCACGAACGTGGTCATGAACGACGAATTGTTGTTGCGTCACTGCCTGGACTCACAGTCGGAGACCTTTCACGGAGACCATTGGGTCACAGCAGAGGTCGAAGTGCGCGGCAGCGAGAGCATCCGCCACTTCATCAATGGTCAGTTGGTCATGAGCTACACCCAACCCCAACTCGACGAACGCGACCCCGAAGCCCAGGAATTCATTCTCGACGGAGAGAAGCTGCTCTCCCGGGGCACGATCTCTTTGCAAGCCGAGAGCCACCCCTGTGAGTTTCGCAAGATCGAACTGATGCTACTGGAAGAGTGAGACCAACGCGCCACGCCGCGTTCGACGCTCCGAACCGATCAGCCCCACCGATCCTCCGCTCCATCGGAACCGACCGCCGGAGTTCCCTCCCCTTGGGGCCTGCTCCGGGCAACACGCAGCATGACTCCCCAACTCAGGAGCGCCCCGCTCCAATAGCACGCGAAGTCCCAAGGATCGAAAACGCCTTCCAGCTCCAAGAACGAAAAGAGCACCCCAAAGAGGACCGGCCTGAACCAGTAGAGCCGACTCGTCCCCAAGGCATTGCTGAGCCCCACCGTGCAGGGCACCGCAAAAAGATCCGAGAGGTATCCAAACAGCCAATGACTGTCGATCCATCCGCGCGCCACCAAGCGCTGACAGCCCTCGTTGCCCACCACAATCACAACACTCACCGCGGCCAGAATCGCACCCGTCTTACGGACGGAGCGCTCGATCCCAGCATCAGGCCCTAGTACGTGTTGATTCGTTTCCATTGATTGCCCTCGTTCGCTACGTGTACCCACGCTCGCCTCGTATCATAGGCGAACGCAGCGGTCATCTGACCGGGGTCAGGGACATGTGGAACGGTAATGTTGCATTTTCACAAGGGGCTGTGAGAACGACGGCTCATTCACCACCCCATCACCCGCCACGCTTCACCGCAGCATAGACCGCCCACTTGAGGCCTACGACTTCCTCGAAAGCACCGACAGCTTTGGCCCGCAGTGGAGCCTCCGTTTGTCGATCACACCAGTGGTGCCGCTGCCCTGGTAACGCTGGGCCTGGTAACGCTGGGCCTGGTAACGCGGCCCTACTCGCCCTTGTCGTAACGGTCGCGCTCCGCGATCAAGTCGGATGCTAAGGAGTACGCAACGAAGAACTTCTCGATGTTGTTCACGTATCGAATGGGCTGAACGCCAACACCTTCGAAGGCCAGAATCTCAACGTTGTTGCGCCAACGCATTGGGTCCAGACCGCGGCCTGGGGCCATCTTGCGCCACTTACGAACGTTTCCCGGCCCCGCGTTGTAGGCCGCCAGGATGAAGTCCATGCGCTCGTCCTCCGCCAGCTCCGGGTCGGCGAAGAAGTTAGTCCGAAGCCAATCGAGGTAACGCACGCCCGCGCGCAGATTCTCCTTTGGATCACGCAGGTCGCCGCACTCCATGTCCTCGCCGGTGGACGGCAAGAGCTGCATCAGCCCCACCGCCCCCGCGGAACTCACGGCGTTGGGATCGAGTCCCGACTCTTGGTAGCACTGAGCAGCAATGCGCAGCCAATCGAATTCGTACTCCAGCGCCAACTCTTTCATCCAGCCCGCATAGCGCTCGATCCGTTCACGTCCTTCTGCATCGTTCGGATCCTGAATCCACTTCGTGGTCTTGAAGTAGCGCTTGATCAAAATATTGCCGAGCAACGTCCCCTTGCGGGCCACGGCCACAAATTCGTTGAGGTTTGCGAGCAACTTCGGGCTGTCCGGGCGAACAGCCCAAGCGATCTGCCCCCCACTGTGGACCACGAGTTCCTCGTGCAGGCGCATGCCGGGCAAGACTTGCGCCCACAGCTTCGCCTTGTAGTCGTCACAAACTGTCAATTCCAGGATCCCCGCATGCACCATTTCGAGCAGGTCTTCCGTCGATAGAGTGCTAGGCGCTTCGTGCACGCGAATGGGATCCAGGCCGCGAGCTTCGAACTCCTCGCTGAGGGACCGCAGGTGCTCGATGTAACTACTCCCCGCCGTTGCCCACACGACACGACCTGCCAGTTCCTCCAGGGATTCGATCTCCGCCGCGTTTTCGTGGACCACCACGATCTCCGACAGGCCTTCCGTTACCGGATCACTGAACTTGACCTCCAACTCGCGCTGTGGCGTCACGGTCAAGGATGCAGCCGCGATGTCTCCGTAGCCCGCGTTCAACCAAGAGAGCATCGAGCCCAACTCGCAGGGGATGAAGACCACGCTCATGTCGCCCTTTCGCAGCCCCTCGGCCTGCTCTAGGAACTCACCGTACTCACGAAAGATCTCCACAGAGATCCCCCGGGGACGGCCACCGTCGATGAAATAGAAAGGCTGGGCGTAGGGCACGAGCACCCGCAAACGCTTGCTCTCGACGAGCTCCGGAAGATCGCCGTGATCGAGCGCGAGGACCTCGACCGAGCGCCCGGAGGAGGTCGGCGCCGCAAGACTCGGAGCCTCCTCGCCGCATGCGAGCAGCGCGAGCAACGCGACAAT
>JBLIMI010000222.1:0-6408 GCA_047638655.1 Minisyncoccia bacterium
CCGCCTCCATGGCTCCGACCAGGATGTCGTTGGTCCCGTCGCCATCGAGATCGCCCGCGTCTGCCACGGGGAATCCGAACAAATCACCGTCCCCTGTTCCAAAGAACTGGTGAAGTTCCGTCCCGTCGAGCCCGGAGTAGAGAAAGGCACTGCCAGCTTGCACGCCGAGCTCGGTGTACTCCTCGTCACCGACCAGGTAGTCATGCCGGCCATCAGCATTCACGTCACCAACACCAGAGACGCCAGATCCAAAGGCACTAAAGGGCTGTACCCCGTGATGCACACGGATCAGGTTGCCCGTACGCCCCGAGTAGACTCGTGCGCTTCCCCAACCGATTGTCGACTCGGCGTAGGCAGTCACGATGTAGTCGGTGAAATCGTCGAGATCCACGAATCCAGTGAATACCAGTCCGTCTCCGAATTCGTCCATGGCACTGACGCCATCGTGGCTATGAATTAGGCTCGGTACCGTGCCCGGGCCAAAGTACTGTCCGTCGTAGGCGTACACGCGCCCGGAATCTACGCCGTTCGGTCCGTCATGCAGCGGAGCGGAGACGATGAAGTCCCGGGCCACTTGCGTATTGAGTTGACCATCCCCATCGAGACCCGCGCCAAATGCATCGCCCGCGGCTTCGCCTTCGATGGAGTACAGCTCGGAACCCGTCGCCCCTGAAATCGCAGCGACGCGACCACAGTCCACGCCGGCGAGTCCGTCAAATAGCGAGGCGCCTACCAGAATGTCATCCACTCCGTCCCCGTCGATGTCACCGGCGGGGGCGATCGACAATCCAAAGCCATCACCAACCTGGGAACCGCTCAAGAAGAGCAGGGTCGACCAGTCAGCGCCGGACACCACGCGTACGTGGCCCATGACCCAGGGCGTGTCAAGATTCCCCGGCGCACCAAGGGCGAGGTCATCCACGCCGTCGCCGTTGAGGTCCTCAACGTTACGCGTCACAGCAAGCCACTGCTGTGGAGCAGCCCCCTCGAATACGTGCAGTGGAGTTTGGGCCGGCGCAGCAATAGCACGGACAGAGAGCAATAGCATTGCGGTGAAAGAGCGGGTTCCTGCGTGCATGGGACACATCTCGAGGGCAAAGAGCGTGGCCCGTTCCAACAGGGAATGGAAGATCCAGCTCGATTGGGGCGTTGGTGCGTAAATCAGATTCGCCCCTCGAGGGTATCAGCGATGCCGCATTCGGGGAGTGTGTTCCGAACGATCCTTCCCGGGGCATCTCCTGGGAGCCAGGTAGGCCAATCCCACTCCGTGACGGCCCCAATAACCGGGGGCGCCCGCCGAGAGGTCCATTGCCTTTCCTGTGCCTAACTGCGCCCTGGGGGCCTTCGAGCAGCGTGCGCCAAATTTCCTGCACAATTCTTTCCGGATGGCGCCGGGAGCAACGAGGGCTCAACTGGACAATCCAGATCAACCCTCTTCACAAGCTCCCCATGAATTTCAACTACCTTCCAGCAGCGGTCATCGCCACCTCTATGAGTGTCTGGGGCCAAGTGCCCGACGCAGGAACTCACTACTTCGAGAGTGACTTTATTGGCTCTAGTTCTGTGGTGTACACCACGACGGCCACGCACTCCCTCGTCGAGGGTTGGACCGGTCGCGTCGATCCCAACGGCAACCATGGCGGTTCGGCCTATGCATTTTCGAATGCAAGCGCAGGACTCCTCAGCTACAGAGGGGGAGTGGGAGGGTCCTCGGACTCACTTTGGATCGATCACCCGCTAGCCGCGGCGCCTACCGATTTCTTGTACCAGGTGAAGTTCCGCCCCGACAACGCCAACTCTCCGGATCGTGCTGACTTCTTCACTCGTGTTGGAGGCGAAGCTTATTACGTGGACAGCGCTGGGGATCACGCAAGCGGAACTTCAGGTGCCACGGCGCCGTTCGCCCTCCAAACGGACTCTTGGTACATCCTTGAAGTGATCCGTGTCGGTTCGGCCACACCAACTCAGTTTCGTATCGAGGGCCACAACTACACCGCACCTGGAGTGACGGTGGACTGGGTCTACATGGATGCCGCCCCTCCCATCTCTAACTCGTTCGAAATGAGAGTTTGGTTGGCTGACGGTTCACGGCCTGCTGAACCTCTCGTCTCACTCCCCGGCGAATTTCTGGGCAACCGCTATTGCCAATCATTGGCCAACTCGACGGGTAACCCGGCCACGATTTGGGCTTCCGGTTCGACCCTGATTGCAGACAACAACTTCACCCTGGAAGCGAGGGATTGCCCCGTTGGTATTCCCGGCCTGTTCTTCTTCGGTGACAACCAAGTCCAGGTTCCGTTCGGAGAAGGAAACCTCTGCATCCAGGGTGGCATCACCCGACTTCAGCCCACGCTCTTCGTGGGAGGAAATGGAAGCGCACTGCTCAACTTAGACTTGACTGTAGCACCCGCCGCCGCGGCTTTTGCGCCCGGCGTAACAACCAATTTCCAGTTCTGGTATCGCGACAATCAGGGCGGACCGGCTGGCTTCAACCTGACGGACGGTCTTGAAATCCTCTGGCAGTAGTCGTTCTTGCGAGGGGTGGTGGAGACTCTGGCCGATGCCAGACTCTTTGCCACCCCTCGCTGCATTCGTGGGCGGTCACGAGTGCCCGGGCGCTACTCCCGGGAGAGCCACCAGTAGAGGGTCTCGGTCACCAACTCGGAGGCATCTTGCTGCACGAAGTGCCCGGCATCTGGAATCGTGACTAGGGTGAAGTCTCTTTCGAGCAAGTCCCACGTGTTGTTCAGTCCATTGGAGTGCAGGGCGGTGTCTTTGAGACCATGGAATTGCAGCACGGGTGCTTGCACACGGGGCAGGTCGTCGGCCCCGAAGCTTGCAGCGCCATCACCTCCTGGATAGTTGCGCTTGTAGTAGGCCAACATGCCCTCAAAGGAGCTGCGCTTGAAAGCCTCAACGTAGTGCTTGCGAGCTTTCGCATCCGACACCCACCCCGAGAGGGTCAAGGGCGTCATGGGCAGACCAAAGAAAACATCGGAGTCTGTCGCGGACTTAGTCTGGAAGACACGCGCATACTCGCTGTTGGCCTGTTGCTCGGCATTGTTGCTCAGTTCGCGCCGAAGACAGATCGGGTGCGGGAGATTGAGGATGACGAGCTTCTCAGTCATTTGAGGCTCGAACATGGCAAAGTTCCAGGCCACTAGCCCACCCCAGTCGTGCCCGACGATGGCAGCACTCTCTGCGCCAGCGTCCCGAATGACTGCGGCAACGTCGCTCACGAGCAACTTCATGTCGTAGTGCTCGACACCCTCGGGTTGGTCGCTCAGGTTGTAGCCCCGCTGATCGATGGCCAGCACCCGGAATTCCATAGAGAGGGCCTGCATCTGGTCACGCCAGGAGTACCAGTAGTCAGGGAATCCGTGAATCATGACCACCAAGGGCCCCTCCCCGAGCGCCGCGTAGTGAATCTTGATTCCGTCTGAGTCGGCGTAGTGATGCTCCACTTCCGACAAGAGGTCCTGTTCGGGGATTGAAACAGAGGCCGCGACAAGTGCGAGGGGGAGGGCGAAGAAGAGAAGTAGACGGCGCATGGTGCCTTCTTTGGTTGTCCGGTGAATGAGGAAGTCGCAGGGCTCTGCGCGTCGGGATGAAGTGATGTTGATCGGTGATAGCGAGTTGATCTGGGATTGACTCAGGCTCAATTCTGAATGAACTCGCGGTCCTTCATCCAAGCCAACAGCAAGTCCGGCCAAGCGCCCACGGGCAGGTCGGGCCGACGCATCCCGTACCCGTGCCCACCGCGGTCAAAAACGTGCAGCTCTACTGGAACGCCAGCTTGGCGCAGGGCGGCGGAGTAGCGTAGTGAGTTCTCGACTTGGATCGGATCATCCGAGGTATGAACGAGAAAAGCGGGCGGAGTCTTGGCGTTGACAGACAGTTCGCTGGAGAAGCGCTGGATGAGTTCCGCACTCGGATCTTTTCCCAGCAGGTTTGAGCGTGAGCCCTTGTGGGTCACTTCGTCGACCATCGAGATGACGGGATAGACGAGCACGCTGAAGTTGGGGCCCGCCTCGCCGAGTTGCACCGAGGCGCTGGCTGCGAGATGCCCGCCCGCCGAGAAGCCCATGATGCCGATGCGCTCCGGATCCACATTCCATTCCTGGCCGTGATTGCGGACCAACTCGATTGCCCGTTTCGCGTCGGCAAGGGGCGCTTCGTGCCCGTAGACGTGCCCCTCCGGTCTCGGCATGCGGTACTTCAGCACGACACCTACGACGCCTGACTTCGCATGGAAACGAGCGATGTCATGGCCTTCTTTGTCGAGGGCCAAGAGGCCGTAGCCTCCACCGGGGCAGATCACAATCGCGCAACGGGGCTTGCTCCCGGGCTGACTCTTTTCATTCGGCAAGTAGACAGTGATCGTTGGCACGTGCACTCCCCGCACGTGCCGATCGCCGCCTTCCGGGCGATCCGTGACGACCTCCTCTGGAACCACAGCCGGAGCACCAGGGACGCCGTCGTTCCAGAGCCTGAGCTCGATGGGCTCCTGCCAAGTTGAGTTTTCGACGGTGGGTAACAAGGCCACGAGCAGGGGGGCAAGGAAGTGCATAGTGCCTAGGCGGGCAAGGGATGTTGGACTGGGTTCATTCCGCAACAGGAGCGCCGTTGCCAACCATTCTACCTAAGGCTACGGCGGAGAGCATTGCCAAGATTGTCGCTTCCCCGCGAGTTGGCGAGCTTCGTGGTCCAAGCCGCGTTACCCCGTGCGCCCCCAGAGTTGAAGCTTGGGTTCTAGGGCTATTGAGAAGAGTGAATACGCAAGCGCGTTGAGTCTCGCGCGGTGGGGGAGTTGGAGCCGGCGCAAATCCGGTTCTGAAAGTGATGCCCTTGAATGGGCCGGTATCAAACCTTCAAGGCCCTTCATTCGAGCATTCGGTAGCTCCGCAAGAACCGGATAGAAAGCCTGAAGCGTATGGCCGAGAATAGATTCCATGAGCCAACAAGCAGAACTGGGAGCGTACATCCTCGGAACCCACCAGGAAGAGATGCAGCGACTCGCTCGCCAGCACGAGGCTTGGAGCGAACAGCAACAAGCCATCTGCGAATGGGCCCCAACTGAAGCCGGGTTCACGGGTGATGGACCTTGGCTGTGGCCCGGGGCTGACCAGCTTTGACCTGGGCAAGTTCGTGCGACCCCAGGGCGCCGTGGTGGCTCGCGATCAGAGCGAACAGTTCCTCGGTTTCTTGCGCGCGGAAGCCGAACGAAGAGGCCTCACTTGGGTTTCGACGAGGTGCGGCCCCGTCGAAGCGTTGGTGCCCTGCGCGTCCTTCGACGCGGCCTACGCGCCCCGCTTGGTAGACTCCGGGCTACTGTCAAGCGCTGACCGCGAAGCCTTCGAGGCAGAGATGCACATGCGCTCGGAACGCGTGTTCGGATTCCTGACGACGCCCACGATGGCCGACGTTGTGCTGAGAAAGCGCCCATGAAACCTGCCCATCGCTCAGAAAACGATCTCGTCGTGGATGCGGCATTGGCCTATCTCGAGGGGCGTGCGGAGCAAGGCGTTCCCTTGGCGGAGTTAGCGGCTAGCGTTGGACTGAGCCCTTCCCACCTGCAGCGCAAGTTCAAAGCGAAGACAGGCATGTCGCCCAAAGAGTACGGCACGAAGCTGCGATTGGCGCGCTTTCGCGGTCTGGTGCAGGCCGGTGACGATGTGTCCAGCGCGACCTACCAGGCCGGTTTTGGTTCCAGTCGCGGATTGTATGAAACGGCGCGGGCGAGTTTGGGCATGACTCCTGGGCAGGTGGCTCGAAAGGGAGCTGGTGTGCATATCACCTACACCACGACCAACAGTCCCTTTGGTCGTGTGCTCATTGGCGCCACGAGCGACGGAGTCTGTGCGGTATTTCTTGGAGATCGGGATGAGCAACTGTTGGAGGACTTGCTGTCGCAGTTCTCCTGCGCCGAGATCACGCCAGGATCCTTGCCAGCAGCTTGGGAGGCAGGAGTCATCGATCATCTTCGCGACACCCACATGCCCCTTGCCATCCCCCTCGACTTTCGTGGGACGCCCTTTCAAGTTCGGGTCTGGAAAGCCCTGCGTGAAATTCCGGCTGGCGAGCAGCGGACGTACTCCGACATTGCCAATGCTATCGGTTCACCTGTCGCCGTGCGGGCCGTGGGTACGGCGTGTGGACAGAACTCGATCGCTGTTTTGATCCCGTGCCATCGGGTCACTCGCAAGGACGGACTGCTGGGGGGGTACCGTTGGGGTACAGCGCGCAAGCGCGCACTGCTTGTCGCGGAAGGCCACTAATCGCAGACTGGATGGATCGATTTGGTGAGGGCCAGCGCTCGTCACTGATGGCCCGCGGCGCTAGCGCATCGGTCCGGTCGCCCTACAGCCCAAGGGCGGCGACTCACCAGTTACCGGGAGGATGTGATCG
>JBLIMI010000223.1:0-6406 GCA_047638655.1 Minisyncoccia bacterium
CGGAAGCGCTGGGGCTGACCCTAGGCGAGGTGGCGCGGCAGGTGCGACAAGCCTTCTACGGTGAGGAAGCCCAGCGCATCCAGCGGGGACGAAACGAGGTCAAGGTGATGGTGCGCTACCCGGCCGATGACCGGCGCACCTTGCACACCCTCGAACAGATGCGTATTCGAACTCCATCGGGAGCCGAGGTGCCCTTCTCGCAAGTGGCACGCGCCAGTCTGGGCCGCGGCTACGCGACGATTCAACGCTCCAACCGCAACCGGGTGGTGACGGTTCTGGCCGACGTCGACAGTAAGTTGACCACCACCGGCGACATCCTCGCCGCACTCAACGAAGGACCCCTGCCCCGCATCCTCGCCGAACATCCAAACGTCCAATGGAGCGTCGAAGGTCAAAGCGCAGAAGTACGCGAGGCCATGACCGAACTGGGCCGGCTAGCGATCGTGGCCCTACTCGTGATCTACGCCTTGATGGCGATCCCGTTCAAGTCTTACTTGCAACCGGCGATTGTCATGACCGCCATTCCATTCGGAATCATCGGTGCTGTGCTCGGACACATTTTGATGGGGCACGATCTGTCCGTGCTCTCCATGGTCGGCGTGGTGGCCTTGACCGGCGTTGTGGTCAACGACTCGCTGGTGCTGGTCGAATTCATCAACCGCCAACAAGAGCGCTCCAGCAGTCTTAGTGCAGCCGTTAGGGATGCCGGTGTGCAACGCTTCCGCCCCATCCTTCTGACGTCCCTGACCACCTTCGCGGGCTTGACGCCGCTGATGTTTGAGACCAGCGTGCAGGCCCAGTTCCTGGTTCCCATGGCCATCACCTTGGCCTTTGGAGTGATCTTCTCCACTGCCATCACTCTGGTGTTTGTGCCCGCTTCTTACCTGGTGTTGGAAGACTTGAAGAGCGCCTTTGGGCGCTGCGCTCGCTGGTATGGAGCGCTGTAAGACACTGCGCTTCAGCTTGGTCACGTTTCTTCCTTAGTCGGACTCGGCCAGCCTGCTATCTTGGGGCATGGCTCCTTTGATCACCCCGAGAAAGCGCAACCTCTCCAGGGGGTTGCTTGTGGCGATTCCAGTTCTCCTGCTGTCCAGCGCCAACGCGCAAGGGCAAGTACCGAGCGATCCGAGTGTGCGCGTCCCGATCGAACACTGGGGCTGCAGCAACTGTCATGAGCCGGACACGTCCAACTCCAACCGAGTCGGAAAGCGTCCCGGCCCCGATCTCTCCGGCGTCGGCGGACGTATTTCCGCGGACTGGATGAAGCGCTGGATCGGAAACCCTGGGAGCTTGCGCGCTGCCCCCACTATGCCGCGACTGTTCGGAGAGCCGCCCACGGAACAGGCCGATCTGGATGCCCTCGTGCACTTCCTGGCCAGCCTAGACAGTGCAGGGGAGCCAAGTGCGCCGGCACCACTGGCCACCGAACCCGCCCTGCTAGCCCGCGGAAACAAGCTTTATCACACCATCGGTTGCATCGCTTGCCACGGGGCCCTGGACTCCCCCGCCACCGTCTTTGAAGACGAGTACTTGTCCGGCGAAGTGCCCGATGTGTTCGTCTTTGGCGCCTTCGCAGATCTTGGCGGCAAGTGGTATCCCCGCGCGCTCTCCGCCTTCTTGCGGGATCCCTTGGCCGTCCACCCCGATGGTCGTATGCCCGCCATGAATTTGAGCGAGGAGGAGAGCGATGCCATCGCGAACTACCTGCTCAGCAAGTGGGGCCCAGCCACGGCCGCGAATTCTCCTGATGCCCAGCAGCTTGAGCGTGGACGCGAAGTCCTACTCGAGCGTGATTGCCTGGCCTGTCATGTGTTGGAAGGTGTCAAGCGATCGGACTCTTCCCTGCCCAAGCTCGCGCAACTCAATGTCGCCAGCGAGAAAGCCAACTGCATATCTGGCACGGAGTGGGATGGCCCGCGCTACGACTTCCCCGCGAGTGCCATGGCGGGCATGCTCAAGCTGGGCGTGCAAGCGGCCAACCAAGCGCAGGTGGCGGACCCCATGCTCGATTACCTGGCGCGCCAGACCGATCGCTTGAACTGCAACGCTTGTCACGAGAGCGATGGCGAGGGTGGACTGCCCGAAGCCCTGCGCCCCTTCGCTATTTCCCTGGCGGAGGATGCCGATCTCGGTGACGAAGGCCGCTACCCTCCGCATCTAAACGGCGTGGGCGCAAAGCTCACCACACCCTGGTTTGAAGAGGTTCTGCAGAGCTCGGGTCGTACTCGGCCCTATCTCTCTCTGCGCATGCCACAGTTCGGCGCTGCGGTGCAAGGGTTCCCTGAGTTGTTCGCCATGAAGGCGGGCGTGAAGCCCAACGCAGATCGCGAGTGGCCTAGCGCGAACGATCAACAGATCCTCAAAGGGCGCGAGATGGTCGGTGCCGATGGATTCTCCTGCATCACCTGCCACAGCTTTGGAGATTACCCTTCGATTGGCACACCGGGCCCTGACATGCAACAGTTCGCCGGGCACCTGCGTTATGAATGGTGGGACGCTTACATTAAAAACCCCGAAGCGTTCAAGCCCGGCACACGCATGCCGAGCTACACCGATGATCAAGGTCACGGCGTCTTCACCAAGTACTACGCTGGCGACTTTCAAATGCAAACGGACTCGCTCTGGAGTTACTTCACTCTGGGAGACTCCATGTCCCCGCCCACCGGGGTGGAACGCAAGCAAAGCCTCGTGTTACGAGTGTCTGACCGCCCGCGAGTCTTTCGCACCTTCCTGGACAGCACCGGCTCGAGGGGAATTGCCGTTGGATTTCCAGTGGGCATTCACTTCGCCTACGATGCCGCGGGAGCAGGCTTGACGGAGGTCTGGCAAGGCGGCTTCGTGGACGCCAGCGGCGCGTGGGCGGGTCGCGGTGGCAACAGCACCGGCACAGCAGGTGACGTCTTATGGACCAAACCCGAAGGCCCAGCCTTTGTTCTCGGCGACCCCGAGACCAATGAGGTCCCGGACACCTGGCCAACGACTTCGGAATTCGACTACAAGGGCTACCGGCTCGAAAAGAACGGAACACCGGTCTTCCTGTGGCAACTCGGCGAGGTTCGACTCGAGGAACGCATTGTTCCCAAGCTCGTTCCCAAGCGACATCTCGAAGTCGACTGGAACTTCTACGGTCTGAAACCAGAGCGCGTTGTTTACTTGCGCCCCGATGGACCAGGTCCACATACAGGCTTGCGCAAGCGGGAAACACCCCTTATCTGGCTCAGCTCGACCACGACCGAACTCTGGACCCAAAGGAAGGTGCAACTGTGATGTTCTCCATCGCCACGACAGTCCTTTTCCTTTGCGCCGCGCAAGACGTCGCCGACGACTCCGTAAACGGAGTTTCCTACGAGCCATTGGAGACCCGAGGCGCGACGCTGATACGCATGAACACGCTGCTCAATCCAGAGCAAGTGTCCTGGGGCGATTGGTATCAGTGCAGCCCCTTTCCATACACGGGGCATGGTGACAATGACCTAGCCAGCGCGCATGCACCCGAGCTTGAGCTTGAGAAAATGGCCCGGGGCGTCGGTCCCGACCTGAGCGCGACCTACGAGGGCAAGAACGGAACGCAGGCGGGCTGGACTTTGCTCGGCCCCATGGCCAATCGGCGCATCGACATGCACCGTTCCGAGGATCCGGAACTCAGCGACCTAGTAGCGGGCTATCTCTACACGACCATCGACTCACCCGCGCCTCAGAGTGTTCACTACACCTTCGGTAGCGACGACGGTTGCCGACTGTGGCTGAACGGCGCGTTGCTTTTCGAGAAGGACGTTCCACGGGGACTCAATCCGCGTGAAGACGAGATCAGTCTGGATCTTCAACAAGGCATCAATCACTTGCTCGTCGAGGTGGCCGACGGCTTCGGAGGCTGGGAATTCCAAATCCTGACCAAGAAGCCCTTGGGCCCGACCCTAGAAGCTAAGCTCAACTACCTGCTCGACCGGGACTTCCCTCCTACGCCGATGCATGCCCATTACACGGCGTACACCATCCCGATTCCTGAGGGTCTTGTGATCGAAGTCGGCGGAATGACCGTGCTCCCCGCTGGCCAACCCGCCATCGCCACGCGCCGCGGAGACGTTTACTTGGTGGACGGCGCATACGCCACTCCGCCCCTAAACCCGTCTTTCGAGCTTTTCGCCGAGGGTTTGCACGAGCCGCTTGGATTGGAGTGGCGAGAGGAAGAAGGTCAAACAGCGCTCTACACGGTGCAGCGCGGGG
This sequence comes from Minisyncoccia bacterium, assembly GCA_047638655.1. Taxonomy (GTDB): domain Bacteria; phylum Planctomycetota; class UBA1135; order UBA1135; genus JABACD01. The sequence continues at coordinate 4,225 of JBLIMI010000223.1, forward strand.
AACTCACACGCCTGGTGGACCTGGACGGAGACCGGCGCGCAGATCGCTACGAAGCTTTTTGCGATGATTGGGGTGTTTCGGGCAATTACCACGAGTTCGCTTTTGGCCCCAAGTTCGATGACGAAGGCAATGCTTGGGTCACGCTCAATGTGGGCTTTTGCGGATCCCTCGGCAAGTCCATCGTTCCCTGGCGCGGTTGGGCGCTGAAGATCACCCCCGCGGGTGAACTCATCCCCGTTTGCACAGGCCTACGTTCCCCGAATGGCATCGGCAAGTGGAAGGACGGCGAGATGTTCTACGTCGACAACCAGGGGGATTACATCGCCACCAATCGGCTCTCGCATCTGGAACAAGACAGTTGGCATGGGCACCCGGCGGGATTGCGTTGGCGCGACGACATGCAGAGCGCCGACTCTCCGCCCCCGCCGCGCAAGCGGGCCAGTATCTGGTTCCCCTACAAGCGCATGGGGCAGTCCACCGCGGACATCGTGCTCGACACAAGCGGCGGCGCCTTCGGCCCCTTCAGCGAGCAATTCTTCGTCGGCGATCAGATGAACGCTTCGGTCATCCGTGTCGACATGGAGAAAATCAACGGACACTACCAGGGAGCTTGTTTCCCTTTCATCGACCATCTGGACTCAGGAGTCAATCGACTCGCCTTCGCACCCGATGGCTCCATGTTCGTCGGTCAAACGGATCGAGGTTGGGGGTCCGTGGGCGAGCGCAGCTACGGTCTGCAACGCATCGTGTGGAATGGAAACGTGCCGTTCGAGGTCCTGCACATGACGGTTCACGCCTCAGGGTTTGATTTGGAGTTCACGCAGGACGTGGACACCGCCAGCGCCCTCGATAGCGCTTCCTACAAGATGGCTAGCTTCACCTACGAGTACCACGCGGATTACGGTGCGCCCGAAGCGGACCGGCGCGAGGTGCTTGTGACTGGCGTGAAACTCCTGGGGCCCAACAAGGTCCGGCTTCAACTCTCCGAGATGCGACTCGACAGTGTTCAAGAGTTGACGGTCACGGGAGTGCGCTCCAAGACGGGTGCGACACTCGTGAATCCGGAGGCGTACTACACGCTGATGGAGCTGCCGAACTAAGAGCTAGCTCTTGGAATAGGCGTTGGTGGCCTCCGCAAATTCACGCCGGGCAATCTCCTGCACCTTGGACAGCAGGACCGGGTCCTCCGTGTCGGCGAAGAGATAGAACTTCCACAGATTGCGGTAGGAAGCCTCTAAATCGGCCAAACGCGGAATCTTGTCGGCGAAGTGGGCCAGGGGCATCACTGTGGATTCTCCGGGCCAACGCACGTGGGTCTTGGCTTCCTTCAGCTGCATGCGCTTGGCTGGACAGTACACGATCAAGCGCACCTCCTGTCCGGTGGAGCTGCGCAGAGCGTCGCTGATCCGCTCTTCAGCTTGGCGCCGGTTTTTCGAGCCCCCTTCCGCAAAAAAGCGATCGACGAGGGCTTCCTGGACGCTCTCATTTTCGTAACGCGGGAACACACATGCGCGCTTATACAAACGGCGCGAGCGCAACTTCCCCAACAGTGCGCGCACTCCCTCGCGAATACCCGGCTCGGCGCGTTCGGTGCTGCGCTCCAGCAAGTCGAGCAAGGAAGAGTCGGTCTGGTCGTAGAATTCCTTTTCCTCGATGCAGCCCCCTTCGAGGGCGAGCTCCACGGCTCTTGCGATCATGGCCCCCGAAGCCACCTTGGCGTGATGGTAATAGACACGCTCGGAAAAGTAGTAGCGAGCTTCGAGCATGCGCACCATCTCGCTCAGGATGTCTTCGCGCAAGAGGTCGTGTTTGCACAAGTCGATGAACAAATTACCGCTAGCACGGTCGATCTTGAAGTAACTCACCACGCGCTCATCCACCTGCAGGCGCAAACCCGTGAAGTAGGCATCGCGTTGCAGGTAGTCGAGGATGTCGGAACAAAGGGTGCCCGATATAATCTGCCACCAGTACGCTGGAATCTCGCGCGAACCCTCGTGGCGCCCCTTGGTGAGAATGGCAAGCACGTCGGAAGCAATGCCCAGTTCTGCCAGCCGCGCACCGAGTTCCGTGGAGACGTGGAGCATGCGCTCGAAGCGGTAGCTGGAGTCGTGTCGCTCAAAGATGCCGTCCTGATCCTCCAGATTGTGCCCAAAGGGAATGTGGGTCACGTCATGGATCAGAG
>JBLIMI010000224.1:0-6398 GCA_047638655.1 Minisyncoccia bacterium
GGCATACGAGCGCGCTTCGCCTTTCTGGTAGTTGGGCACCTGCTTGACGAGTTCAGAAACGCGCCCAAAACTGGCAAGGGCTTCTTCTCGCTGGCCTAGGTGCTTGTGCACCAGGCCCACGTGGTAGACGAGTTGGGGCGTTTCCCCCTCGAGTTGAATGGCGCGCTGCAAGGCAGTCAAAGCAGCCGGAGCTTGCCCCAGGGCCAACTCGGTCCGCCCAAGTTGCAATAGCACATCCCCATAAGCGTGACGCTCCTCGCGGCGTGCGGTCTCGCGCAGGGTTTCGCCCGCCAATTCAAGCTGCCCCGACTCCAGCAGCGCTACCCCCAGCCGATAGCGCCACTCCACATTGTCGGGATCGGCGTCAAGGGCCGCTTGGAGGTGGGGCACGGCCTCCTTGGCACGCCCCCCCACCACTAGCAGGCGCCCCAACTTGCCTCGGCGCTGAGGGGTGTCCACCTCCCCGAGTTCACGGGCTTCCCGAGCGAATTGACGCCTCGAGGCCATGCGCTCCCCTAGTCTCGCCAGGAGCGCACTGACCACGACCGCAGAGAAGAAAAACCCCAGCAATGGAATCCGAAAGAGCCCCCCGACGAACGGAAGTTCACGCAGCAAGAAGCTCGCGAGAAACACCAACAGGAAGAAGCCCAAGAATCGCACGTGGAGATTGAATACCCTGCGCACCGTGATGCCCAGCGAAAAGGACCCCCAGGCCGAGAGAGACGCCGCCCGCTCCCAGGCCAAACGCCTGGTCGCCCATGAATTGGGTCGAGTCGTCGGGGCTGGATTGATGCTTCCCTGGCGGGCACTCACCCAGGCCCTGAAAAACAAGCGCCTGCGGAGTGACTTCCTACTGGACCTCAAGAGCGAGCCGACCTTGGCCCCCGAGCAGAGCGAGTTGACCTTGCCCGAGCGCCCCCTTCGGATCTTCATCTGCTGTGCAGAGGCTTCCGGCGAAAACCATGCCTTGCGCCTCGTGCGCGCCTTGCGCGATGCCCTGGAGGAATCAGGAGCACCCCCGCCGGAAATTTTCGGGCTGGGTGGCCCGCGCTTCAAAGCGGAGGGCGTGCAAACCATTGGCGACCCGGTGTCTAACGCGCGCATGGGATTCGCCGGAGTGATCGAAGCTCTACCTTTCTACCTAGGATTGCTGACCGCTTCTGCCCAGGAGTTTCTGGCAGGCGACCTCGATCTCTTCGTGGGCGTCGACTCCCCCGCCCTGAACGTTCCGCTCGCTCACATGGCGAAGAGTTGCGGGTTGACCACCGTCCAATACATCACTCCCCAATACTGGGGGTGGGCCCCCTGGCGCGTGAACGGATTCCGCGAAGCGTTTGATCACGGGCTTTCGATCTTGCCCTTCGAGCCCGCCTGGTTTGCACGCCATGGAGTGTGCGCGCAACACGTGGGGCATCCGCAACTTGATGCCATGCAAGTCCTCGAACCAAAGGCGAGGGAAGCCAACGCGCGCCGCCAGTTAGTAATCCTTCCGGGCAGCCGGCGCTCGGTGATCGAACGCAACTTACCCACCATGCTCGAGTGCCTCGGGAGTGCTCTCGGCCAGAACGGCGAATGGAGCGCGCGCATCTTGCAGTCCAACGACGCACACAAGGACCTGATCGAGAGTTGCATGAGTCGCAGCGGGTTCGCGCTTGAGAATCTTTCGCTCTCGCTCGATCTCGAAAACGAACTCGCCAGTGCGGACGCAGCGCTCTCGGTTTCCGGCACCATCCTGACCCACTTGCTCTTCCACCGTGTGCCCTGCGTGGTGCTCTACCGGCTCGAGAGTTCCTTCCAGGAGTGGATCGGCCGCAACTTCCTGACCGTGCCCTACTTCTCCTCAGTGAATTTGCTGGCGGGTAGCGAGGTCTATCCCGAACACGGCTTTGCCCAGGACTCGCCGACCGCTGACTATCGGGCGTGCGTCGATCAACTGCTGACCGACTCGGATTGGCGGGCAAAATGTTCCGACAATCTAGAGGCCGCCGCCCGCCGCCTGGGACCCCCAGGGGCCAGCCACAGGGCAGCCAACGCCTGCTTGGCAGCCATTCCTGATCAGGCGCGCACCCAAGGGTCATGAGCCAGCGCAAAGAAACTCAAAAACTTCCCGAGTCTTGGTTGAAGAAACCCGGAGCAGGGGAGAAAGCGCCCACCGACATGGGAACCGAAGCTACACAACTGATGATGGCCACCAAGGGTGGTGACGCGGCAGCCTTTGACTCGCTGGTAGCGAAGTTGAGGAGCCGAGCCTTTTACATCGCGCACTCCCTGGTGGGCTCCCGCGAAGATGCCCTGGATCTCGCCCAAGAATCGTTCATGAAAGTCTTCCGAGCGCGGGAGACCTTCCGCGACGGGGAGCCTTTCTTGCCCTGGTTCCACCGCATCCTGCGCAACACCTGCTACAGCCACCTGCGCAAGCGTGGTCGCCTGCGCAAGGTGTCGCTCTCGAGCCAGCGCCCCGGTGCGGAGGATGAGGGCGACTGGCAACTGGCCGACCCCAAGTCACCAGCGCCGAGCGCTGCTATCGAAGCCAAAGAACAGACCGACACGTTCCAGGCAGCCTTGGCCCAACTCTCTGCCCGCGACCGCGAAATCCTCTCTCTGCGTCATCACCGAGAGCTCTCCTACAGAGAGATTTCCGAGTCCCTCGGGATCCCTCAGGGCACCGTCATGTCACGTCTCTTCCACGCGCGGCGCCGCTTGCGCGAGTCCCTGGAGTTCTCTTTCGATTCCAATCCCGAAGCCGCCGGAACAGAGATCCAATCTCTGGGAGGCGATCCCTCATGAAGCACGCCGCTGAACATCCCTCTCGGGATGAGTTGCTCGTGATGGCCTACGTCGACGACGAATTGGCCGACGAGCAACGCGCCCTCTTCCAAAACCGCCTGGCCGACGAGCCCGATCTCGTCCGCCAGGTGTCTGTGTATCAGAAACTCGAGGTGCTCTCGCGCCAGATGGCTCCGCCGGAGCCCTCCGATCTCGAGTGGGCACACATCCAGGCCTCGACCCTGCACAAAGGGAGCGTTGGACTGGGCTGGCTGGCTCTCGGACTGGGCACCTTGGCTTACGGACTTTGGTTTTGCTTCTCGATCGCCAGCTCCGACCTCGACTTCTTGGGCAAGCTAGCCATCTTTGTTCCACTCGGCGGATTCTCTTGGCTGCTCCTGATTCGCCTACGGGACCGCCGACGCCAGTTGCCCTTCGATCCCTACACAGAAGTCAAACGATGATCACGACCACCATTGATTCCGTCCCTGGACGGGAAATCACCGAAGTCGTCGGCGTGGTGCGTGGTGCATCGGTTCGAGCTCGTCACCTGGGCAAAGACATCTCCGCCCTGCTCACCAACATCGTCGGCGGCGAGATGAACGAGTACACCAAACTGCTTGCGGAGGTTCGTGAACAAGCCATCGATCGCATGCTAGATGACGCTCGAGCTCGTGGTGCAAATGCGGTGGTCGGCATGCGCTTCGTGAGCACCGAGATTGCAAGCGGTGCAGCAGAAATCCTGGCCTACGGAACCGGCGTCATCCTGGCTGAGTGACCGCCTAGGTCAGCGCTGGACTCGAATGTCGTCGAGGGGCTTGCGCTTGATGTCAGGCACCACGCAATCGCTGGCTGGATAGCCGACTGGAAGCAACATGTAAGCGCGCTCGTTCTCGGGGCGCTCCAGGATGCCTTCCAGAAATTTCATCGGACTCGGTGTGTGAGTCAGAGCGCAAATTCCCGCCTGGTGCAACGCCGCTATGAAGAAGCCAAGAGCGATCCCGATCGACTCGTTCGAGTAGTAGTGTTGGTGCTTCTCCCCGTTCTCCACCCCATGGGCCTGGCGAAAGAGCACCACCAGGGCCGGCGCAGTCTCCAAGAACTCCTTGTGGGCGTCGGTGGCCAAGGGAGCCAAGGCCGCCAACCATTCGTCGTTCATACGGCCCCCGTAATTCAAGCGCTCCTCCTCCTCAGCAGCCTCCCGAATCTTGTGTTTGATGACCGGGTCGGTCACCACCACGAACGTCCATGGTTGCTGGTTGGCGCCCGATGGCGCCATACCCGCGCCGCGAATGCAGGCGTCGAGGACTCCATCCGGCAGCGGGTCGGCGCTGAATTCACGCACGCTGCGCCTGCGCGCCAAGGAGTCCGCGAAATCCTGCGCACGGCGCAGCATTTCCTCGGGTGCTGGCCGCGTGTAATCCAGAGGTATGAAGTCGCTTTCGCTCATGGCAGGGGGAAAATTCAAGGGAATGGAAGAGGTGTGAACCGATCGCGTCTGTCCGAGGATCTATCCTCGGGTCGCTGCTGGCCCGCTACAGAAGGTATCCTGAGCCAGGATTGAACCCAACCACTCACCGCTCCGTTCGAACCAGGTCTAAGTCCCGAACGCCCCATCCGCATGCGCCGACCTCTACTCTGCCCTCTCATCCTATCCCTCTCCTTCCTCAGTGTTGGAGCCACGGTGGCCACGACGGCTGTGGCAAGCCCCAACACCGTGCCTGGCCAGGAAATCGACCTCAAGTCCGAGATCGACCGCAGCATTCGCTGGCTGCGGAGCAAGCAAAGTCCCGATGGAAGCTACGGCGCGTCCGTCAAATCCACCGCCTGGGTTCTGCAGGCCATGGCCATGTCGCCCCGTGCTTATGTTCGGCGCGACGGACCGTTTGTAGCCGGCGCCTTAGATTTCCTGGCCACGAAGCAACACCCAGAGACCGGCGGGATTTTTGACAAGGGTGCGAACGAACTTCAACGCTCGGTGCACTCCGCCTTCGCGTGGCTCGCCCTGAGTCAGTTCGATGACCCTAACAGCAACAGTGTGCGAAAGCGGGTGGAGGCCTTCTTTGAGACCCCCCCAAAAGCGGACCAGGGCAAAGCTTGGGACCGCCCCCGAGCTCGCAAGGAATTCAGCCAGTGGATGTCTCGACGCAAACCGGACGGATCGTGGGATGGTGCGGATGGGGCATTGATTGTCACCTCCGAAGCGTTGATCGCACTTGGTCAGTGCTACACCGTCTTGCAAGACAACGGTCCGGCCGCCACGAGCGCCAAGCGCTTGCCAAACTTCGACGACGCCAATCGTGAGAACACCATCGCCTCCATGCAACGCGGGGCCCTGTTCCTGATCGCCGCCAGTGACGATGGACTGTGGGGTGCGCCCGGTCAACCCGAGCTAGGAGTGAGCGCGATGGCTGTCGGCGCCCTGCTTGAAGTCCCGGCGCCACGGCCCGACGTCGTTCAAGACGTGATCGACAAAGGCCTGCAGTGGATCGCGGACCATCAAGACAAGGACGGCTCCATTCACGATGGCAAGCTCAAGAACTACCTGACGTCGGCATCGGTGCTGGCCCTCGCGAAGAGTGGTGACAGCAAGTACGCCCCCACCATCGAACGCGCTCGCTTGTTCCTCGTGGCGTTGCAAGCCGACGAAGGGGAAGGCTACACCGATGGAGACCTGTTCTACGGCGGCATCGGGTATGGCGGAGACGAACGCCCGGATCTCTCCAACTTGCAAATGGCTCTCGAAGCTCTGGCCGCCGCCGGAACCAAGCCAGGCGACGACAGCTTCAATCACGCACTCAAATTCCTCGAGCGGACCCAAAACCGTTCCGAGTCCAACGACGTCCAGATCATCGAAAAGGGCGTCACCACGAAGAGTGGGAATGATGGTGGAGCCGTCTATGCACCTGGAGACTCGAAAGCCGGATACGACGAATTGGCCGACGGCACGCGCATTCCGCGCTCCTACGGCTCGATGACCTATGCCCTCCTCAAAGGCTTCATCTTCGCAGGGCTCCCCAAGGACGACCCGCGCATGCAAGCGGCCTGGAAGTGGATCCGTGAGCACTACACCCTGGACGTCAACCCGGGCTTCGAGCAGAGCGCTGATCCCACTGCCCCCTACCGCGGTCTCTACTATTACTTCCACACGATGGCCAAAGCACTCGACCTCTACGGGGATGAGATGGTGGTCGACGGATCAGGCCGTGCCCACGCCTGGCGCGCCCAGCTTTCAGGCCGGCTGATCTCGATGCAACGCAAAGACGACGGTTCCTGGATTAACGAAAACGCACCGAGCTGGTGGGAAGGCAATCCTGTGCTTGCGACCTCCTACGCCTTGCTCTCCCTGGGTGCCGCGCTCCCGGAGGACCCCGCAAGCGAGGAAGATTAGAGAGAAGAGTCCATCTTTGGATGGAGCCTTCGGCGTCTCCAATCGCTAACGTGACAGCCCTATGCAACAAGTGATCCGGGTTTTTCGCCGACAAGAAGGGGACCTGGTGCGCTCCGGAAGGATCGTGCTCCAGTTCAATGAGAACTACTACGACCTCACCGAGACACTTTGGAAGAGCGAGGGTCCAGTCCTGCTTTCCGCGCTGTGCAATCGGGGTTTCTTTGAGAAGCATGCGTTCAAC
>JBLIMI010000225.1:0-6386 GCA_047638655.1 Minisyncoccia bacterium
AGCCAAGACCTCGGCCATTTTTTCCTTCGAGCCCTCGTGCTGGTCCGGCCAGATCCCGTACGCGACCCAGCATTCGCCGCCCACCGTCAGGTTCACACGTACCTGATCCATGAAGCGCAAGCCCCGTCGAAATTGACGGTCTCGGACGTAGTTAGCGGAATAGCCATTCCACTCGAGCTTGCCGCCTCCAACCGCTGAGTGTCCGCCACGTGCTTCGATCTCGGACAACTCCCTCCAGCGCAAAGCGCGGAACTGTTTCGCGATCACGGACTCGGCTTGACGCAAGGAGTAGTGCACCAGGAAAACCTGGGAGGGTGGGCCGCCCGTTGAGTTCACCTGCATGGCTGTCCAGTCCACCGGTTCCTCCTCCGCGCCGCCCGGCTTCATCTGCTTTGACTCTGCCTCTAACTCCTTCAGCGCTTTACTGATTTGCACCAGATCCACGCCCTCGCCACGCATAGCGTAGACCTCTTCTCCACCTGGCAGCAGAAAGACCTCCGGATGAAGTTGTAGACCAAAAGGCAACTCCCCCACCGAGAAGTGTTCTCCCAAAGTTTCCGCGGCCACGGCCGTGCTTGGTCCAAACCCGAGCAAGGTTCCGATGCATGCTGCGAGGATCATGAAACCGGCCGCGATGCCAAAGACAGCGCCGAAGGAAGCGCGCGGTTGCGCTCCTCCTTCGGCTGCTTCCTGATGAGAGTCTGCTTCCAACTTAGTCCTAGAAGTCTTTGTCGAAGTCCAACTGGTCCACTCCATCTTGCGGATGTGGGCCAGGCGAGACGTACGGGGTGCGATCGGGTCCGATCACGAAAGGAGTCAGCAGTGCTTGAATGGCCTCATCAGAGATCGGCTCGTTGACGTCCTCCTCGTTCTTTGACGGGTCCTTCATCATGAACAGCATGGTGAAGCCAAGGTCATCTTCGGGAGTGATGTCCACAAAACAGCCAGCGCCGCCGCCACTCGCGCCGCCATTGCCGAAGTCCACGCCACCAGAATTCATGAAGCGCTGGATGAGCAAGGTGCGACCCTGCACGACCACGTCTCCCAGAGCGGTGTCCTCAATCTTGTTCACACCTGGCAAGCCGCCGCCGGAGAAGTTCTCGCCGAAAATTTCATCTCGGGAGTCCGCGTCGGATTCTCCAAAGTCGTAGACGGCAACGATGTACCCGCGTTTGTCGCGCATCATCCAGACGTCCATCCCGAGGTTCCAGCCGAACATGATCCTCAGCTCGTGGGGCCTGGCGTCCATTTCCACAACCTGCTCCATCTTGTCCCACTGCAGGTCTGGGTTGATCATCTTCTTACCCTGCTCAAAGAGCAGGAAGCCCCCGATCACGGTCAAGACAATGGCGATCAGGCAGCCACTTCCGCAGAAGAGCAGCCAACTGGGAATGCCCTTCTTCTTGGGCGGGACATCGAGTTCTTCGTTCATAATTTGTTCTGCGGGAGGATCTTAGCGCTCGGGGCATGGCCAACGAGCGGCCGGAACGACGGGAGGTAGGCCACTCTGCGCAGCCGCTCTTCGCTCCATCAGGGAGGAGATTTCATCCGATTTGGCATCTGTTGTGCATCTCCTTCCTCAAGAACCGGGGATGAGCACAATCTTTCCGATCACGGACCCTTGCTCCAGCAATTGGTGAGCCTCAGCGACCCTGGACAGGGGCAAGACGGAATGGACCGTTGGCCGGTACACACCACTGACAATCTTCTCGAGGATCGCCGGGTAAGCCCGACTGGGCCCCATGGTGGAGCCAAGGATCGTTTGATTCTTGATGAAAAGGTGCGGCAGCAGAATCTCGACCGAGGGGCCGGTGGTCCCGCCGCAGGTCACGAGTCGCCCACGACGCGCAAGACTTCGCATGGAGCCCGCCCAGGTGGCCGGTCCAACGTGTTCAAAGACGACGTCCGCACCACGCCCAGAGGTCAAGGCTTTCACAAGTTTCGGCCAATTCGGATCCTTGTGATCCAAAACTTCGTGCGCGCCAAGTTGCTTGCAAAACGCTCGCTTCTGCACGCTACCCGCGGTCGTGATCACCGTGGCACCGATGTCCAAGGCCATCTGAATACCGGCGGACCCTACGCCGCTCGAGCCGGCCAGGATCAAAACCGTCTCATCGGCCTGTAGTTGGGCGCGTTCCACGAGCGCGCCCCAGGCCGTGAGGTAGACGAGGGGCATGGCCGCCACTTGCACGGGGTCGAGGCCGTCGGGGAGTGGGATGACGTAGCGCGCTTCCAAGCAAACGAACTCACGATCGAGTCCATCGAAGTGTTCGCCACGCACTTGATAGTCATCGGATAAGTGGTCGTCGCCCACGAGGTCGAAGGCAGACACACCGGATGATGCGCCGGGTAGAACCAGCACCCGTTGACCCGCTTCCAGCACGCTGACGCCGTCGCCACAAGCCACGATCTCCCCACAACCGTCTGAACCGGGAATGAACGGCATCTCGAGCGTCAGTCCAGGCATGCCGCGCCGAGCCCAGAGATCTAAGTGATTCAGCGAGACCGCCAGCATCCGTACCAGCACCTCACCGGATCGAACCGTCGGCATGGGCGAGTCGACGACCTCGAGCACTTCGGGGCCACCGTGTGATTTGAATTGAACGACTTGCATCGAATTTAGATGTCTACTTGTAAACAGCGACCACCACTGCGCTCGCACATGTTCTCCCAATAGCCGAGAAGACGGCCTTTGGTCTCTACCAGCAACGCATCCATGGCGATGCCCCGAAAGCGATTCTCATGCACGAAGAGTTCTTGCATTAACTCCATGTCCCAACGATAGCCTCCGCTCGGCGCGCCGTCTCCAAGCATCATGAAAGTGTCCACATCGGGATCCTCCATGGCTTCCAGCAGAGCAGACCAGAAGTCCCCCGCGCCCCGCGCTTTGCAACCCGCGAAGTAGTCGATGGCGCCCTTCACGTTTCGAGTGTTGGCCACGACCAACTCCTTCTGCCAGTGCAATGGCGTGGACTCAAACGGGTGGATGTTGAATCGGACTTCTCCCGCGAGCCCGCGCAGGGCCTTTTCCATCTCCACATCCACCCGTTGCTTGCGAGTCTTCCCAGCTCGCTCTTGCCACATGGAACCGGAGAAGTCGATCAGGAAGGCAAGCTGGGTTGAGATGACTCGCATGCCCACGAAAGACGCCGTGCCGGAATCGCCAAGCTGCTCTACACGTTTCGGTTGGACCGGCGACCAGTCCACTGCTTGCTCGCTGAGCCACAACTTCCAAGGGCGGGGATCTCTTCCGTACTTCATTCCGCTTGCCTTGCGCAGGAGATCCACAATTCGCCAGCTTGCGCGTGCCAGGGATTCGGTCTCCAGCGCCTCCACCAACTTTTGCATCCCTTCCAGGCTCTCCATCCCGGCTACCGATTCGTAGGCACGCAATCGCACAATGAATGCCTCGTCGGCCAGGGCACGTTTGAAAGCCCGATCCCTTTGACCCACGCCGAGTAGCGCCAAGGACTCCGCAGCAGCGGCACGCATGGCGGGCGATTTTGCAGCTGAGAACTCGACCATAGCCGCTGGCAAGTTCGCGGGAGACATTTGGGCCATGGTCACGAGCGCCTGAGCGCGCACGACTGGCTCGCGGTCCTTGTCGATCACTTTCTGCACGGCTTCGACCAAGCCCTGGGAATTCTCGCCAAGGAGATCCTTCGTCGCGAGCCGCTCCAGGCTCCAGAGCATGCTCCGGCGCACGGCTTCCTCTTTGTGGCGCAGGGCTTTGATGTAGTCCTTGCTCGAAATCACCCCCTGCATGCGTCCCAAGAGTTCGGCAACGCGAAGCGCCACCAAGTCGTCCTTTGAACGCAACCCACGCTTACCGAGCAGCTCCCTGTGCAGGCCTTGGGGTAGATCCACGAGACCCATTTGTGCCCGATCGGCCACGACCCCCGCAGGATCTTCGAGGGCGCCCAAGATCAACTCCCAAGCCTCTTCACTCCGATCCTTCAGTAGGGCAACGATGGCCTTGCCTCGTTCGTAGGCATCACTGGAGTGAAGTTGAGTCTCCAATTTCCCGATGTCTGCCGGCTGCGCGAAGTGCCCGAGAGCAGGATGTGCATGCAACTGCGGCGTCGCCATGCAGAGCGCCAAGAGGAGTTTCAGTAACGGTCTCACTTCTGCACCTCACTATAGCGGTTGTCGGCTGGCAAGGAGACCACGTCCGCCGACCGAAAGCGCTCCTCCAGCATGTCACGCATCATGCGTGGATCTTCGCGCAGAGGCTTTTGCTTCTTCAAGATGTCGTAACCGTCGCCACCACCCGCGAGAAAGTTGTTGGTCGCCAATTTGTACTTGCGCGTGGGGTCGAGCTTCTCACCCGCGATCTCGAGTCCTTCGAGGCGATAGCCACCTTCCTCTTGAGACCACAGGACTCGCATGCCACTGACTTCCAAGCCGGTGTGCGCCGTGCCCTCCACGCTGGCGCGCAAACACGCTCGCAGATCCGCGCCGCTCACTTCCAATAGAACCAAGTGATTGCCAAAGGGAAGAAGCTCAAAGAGCCCCCTACGCGTCACCTCACCCTGTTTGAGATCGCATCTGATCCCGCCTCGATTCTGGAATGCGATGTCTGCGTCCAAAGCACTGCGCATGGCGTCGACGATCAAGTTGCCGCCCGGTGAGGATTGAGTGCGCTTGAAGTTCCGCACCAGGGGTTGACCCAACTGGCCCACAACAACGTTCATCTCTCGCTCGCTGCGTGCCACCAATTCAGCGCACAGTTCGTCCAGGGGTTCGTTTCGATTCTCCGCGCTTGGCTCACCGAGCAAATCGACCATCTGACTCTTGCTCTCTAGCAATTCCCACGTGTCGCTGTCGAACCACAGATCCACGCGCCCCAGAGCACTGGCTTTCGAACCCGACTGCACGATCAGAGTCTTGCCTTGCTCAACACCCTGCTTGAGATAGGTATGGCTGTGTCCCCCCACAATCAGGCCCAGATCCGGATGGGCTTTGGCGAGGCGCCTGTCTCCCGTCACGCCTAGGTGTGTGATCGGAAGAATCCAATCCACTTTCGATTCAAGTTCTGACTTCACCTGGGCCAGAGCATCTGCTGGACTTTGAAAGTGGAGTTCGGAAGCATCCCGGTGAGTGATCGATGGTGTGCTTGGGGTCAATAGCCCGACGATGGCCACGCGCATCTCGCCCACTTGCAACAGCCGATACGGTTCACACCAATCAACGCGCTCGCCACCGGCAGCCACGAATACATTCGCACTGAGCGCTGGTACCCCGCTCTTGGAAATCATCGTGGCCAGTGCATCGACACCGTGATCAAACTCGTGATTGCCCACGGCCATGGCATCGTAGCGCAGCAACTGCATGGCCTCCACGAAGGGCAAGCCGCCCCCCAGCATGCCCTCGGGCGTGCCCTGGAACCAATCGCCGCCGTCGACAAGTAAGAAGCCGGATCCGTTCTTTGCCGCTTCGGCCCGCAACTTGTTCACCATCGCGCCCAGTCGCGGTAGCCCTCCAACTCCCGGGGGGTTCTCGCGGTCGATCCAAGTCGCGGGACGCGGCTGTACTTGGCCGTGCATGTCGTTGGTGTGCAACAACACGACGTGGTAGCGGTCGGCGGTTCCGGCGGAAGTGAAGGCAAACAGGCATGCCGCGAGGAAGCATGCAAGCCCCAGGGACTGCGCGCTACGAGGAGAGAGCTTCAAAGGGTTCATGGGCAGAAAATCGAATTCAATGGAGGCAAGCATCATAGTGCGAGCCCTCCTGCCAGACACCTAGCCGAACTCATTCATGAGTCGATCTCGGGTCTGCCCGTCCGCCTTGCCCAATCCGGGTCAGATGGCCGCGTCGTTGCCGATGTCCATGGTGTCCACCAGGCGCGTCCTGCCGTATTCGTGAGTACCACCCGTCTTGCGTCCGAAGATTTGCGAGACGTTTCGCATTCCCAACTTGAAGTCGTCGAGCATGCCGAAGCCGGAGATCACGGAGTGCTGATACCAGAGGAAGAACAACCCGACGGTGTTGAAGGCGGGATTGCGAGGCATTTTCACCAACTGCTTCACTACGGCCAGACCGCCCGGCACAAAGACCGCGATGTTGAACAACCGCTGCAAGTTGATCACTTCCTTGGCGTCGTCACGCTTCATCTGAGTGTCCGAGTGAATCGAAGGCCCGATGTCCTTGCCAATCTCCACGCGTTCAGCCTTGAAGTCCTCGCGCCCCATAGCGCTTGATTGGAACGGGCGATAGATCAAGACCGTACAACCGGCAGGCTTGATCACGCGGTTCTGCCTTACGGTCTGGTACATGTCATCCAGGGTCTCCGCGGGGGACCCCATGATGTTGTTCGTCCGGAAGCTGATGTTGTGCTTGCGTAGCAACACCGGAATCGAGTGCACGATCTTGTCCGTGTAGCCTTT
>JBLIMI010000226.1:0-6357 GCA_047638655.1 Minisyncoccia bacterium
ATGCGTTGGCGAGCGGGGGCAGCGTTGAGTCGTTATCGCCTTTTCCTGCCATCGAGTTCAGGGCCACGGTAGAGGCCATCGCAGGCACGGAGCAGCCGATTGCCATCATCTGGAGAAATCGTTTCTTTCCGGCCATGGAGCAACTTCAGCGCGAGAGTTCCGGAGCAGCCATCGGGTACATGGGGGAGTGGCTCGATACGTCCGCGGGAACCAGCCATGAGGTCTGGCAAGCTCACAAGTTCGAGTTGCTGCACTTCTTGTACAGCGCCTACCCGAACGAACGCTTCACCTTCGAGTCCGTTGTTAGTTTGCGCCGTGGTGTTCCGCACGTCGATCCGACCCTAATGATCGACGTCGCGAGAGTCTTGATTGCGGAAACAACCGACGAGAACACCCTCTGGGAGTCGAAAATTCTGCTGGCCCAAGCCCTGGCCCGGCGCCCCGTCCTCGAGGAATTGCAGCAAGCCCACGAACTCTTCAAGGAAGTGGAGGCGAGTGCTCCGCTCGAACGTCAGCGCAAAGAAGGAATGGAACTCGGGCAACAATTGGGATGGACCTTGCCCGGTGCGGTGCACGCCACGCTGAATTTGATGGACTCGAACCAGACTCCGATTTCGTCTCTTGCTTATCGCGGCCAGGTCTTGGTCTTGTTCTTTTGGAGCATGGAGGTCCCTGGCACCAAGGAGGAAATTCTCTTCGTGAAGGAACTCGAACAGCGCTACAAGGACTCTCCGTTCTCCATCCTGGGATTGAGCTGCGAGATGATGGACCAAAGAGGCTATGCCAAGCTTTGCCGCGAGAACAACATCACCTGGCGCAACGCGCTAGTGCAGCAACGGGCCAATCCCATCGCCCTCCAGATGGGAATCAGTACTTTTCCGCACCTGGTCGTGATTGATGCCAAGGGCGTGATCCGCGGCCGCAGCATGACCCATGACCAAACAACGAGCCTGATCGACACCCTGTGTGTGGAGATGCAAGCAGCTAGTTCTGGAGGCCAGAAACTCGGCGGCAGCCTGCAGGGCTTGGTGCGATTTTCGGGTTCCAAGGTCGCCTTGCCGCCGCTCGTGATTTCAGAGGAACAGAGCAAGGATTGCGCCACAGACGGGCAACCCCTGGACACCACCAATCGTTCACGCCTCGTATCGGAATCCGGTGGGCTGGCCAATGTCGTGGTCACCATTCAAGTCGAGGGCGCCGTCAAGGCAGGGCACGGAGAGAAAGTCCTGGTGCAGCAAACGGACTGCCGCTTCGAGCCCCACATTCTAGTCGCACCGATTGGCGCGCGCCTGGGAATCAAGAATGACGATTCGATGGTTCACGGAGTCAGCGCCCGTACCCTGCACAATTCCAGCTTCAATATGGTTCTGCCCCCGGGCCTGAGCTACTCCACGGACCTGAACGGGGTGGATCGCTTCCAGCTCTCCTCGGACTCTCACCCCTGGATGTCCAGTTGGGTGGTGGTGACCGATGCCAGCCATTACACGCTGAGCAATGCCGCCGGAGAGTTCTCCCTGCCCAACCTCCCGGTGGGCAAGTACAAGGCCAGTTGGTGGCATGAATCCCTAGGAAAAGGGGAGACCGCGGAGTTTGAAATCACCGCTGGCGGCACGGCTTTGATCGAATTTGTTGTGGAAGGAGAGGCCTCCGGTACACGCTAACCTGGCCAAATGGCTGGAGTGCGCAGGCGGCCCTGCGTATTCTAGCCGCCTCACTTTCCTGACTTCGATCCCCAGCAGTTCTCCCTCCCATGGCCAGTCCGAAGGCGTCCTTGATGGACAAGATTGTTTCTCTTTGCAAGCGCAAGGGGTTTGTGTTCCAGGCATCCGAAATCTATGGAGGCATTGGCAACACGTACGACTATGGCCCGCTGGGCGTAGAACTGAAGCGAAAGGTTAAGGAGGCCTGGTGGAACGCCATGGTGACCTCTCGTGCGGATGTCGTGGGCCTGGACTCGGCCATCATCCAAAATCCCAAGGTCTGGGAAGTCTCCGGCCACGTCGGTGGATTTAGCGATCCGATGGTGGATTGCAAGAAGTGCAAGGCTCGCTTCCGCGAGGACAAGTTGGTCGATGCCCGTTGCCCGGAAAAACCTTCGAAGCGCCCAGGCGAATGTGAAGGCGAGTTGACCGAGCCGCGCGCCTTCAACTTGATGTTCAAGACCAACGTTGGCCCTCTGGAAGGCTCGGGCTCGGTGGCCTACTTGCGCCCCGAAACAGCTCAGGGAATCTTCCTCAACTTCAAGAACGTGCTGGAGTCGGCACGCCAAAAACCGCCCTTCGGCATTGCCCAGATCGGCAAGTCATTCCGCAACGAGATCACCCCTGGCAATTTCGTTTTCCGCACTCGGGAGTTCGAGCAGGGCGAGATGGAGTTCTTCGTCCCGCCGGCCGAAGAGGCAAAATGGTTTGAGTACTGGAAGAACGAGCGCTTCGACTGGTACCTGCGCCACGGCATTCGTCCCGAAAAGCTACGCATGCGCGTGCACGAGGCAGATGAGTTGGCGCATTACTCCACCGGGTGCTCCGATGTGGAATACGAATACCCCTTCGGATGGGGCGAACTCGAGGGCATCGCTTGCCGCACGGACTTCGACCTCAAGCGTCACTCGGAAGCCTCGGGCACGGACCTCGTGTTCTTCGATCCGCAGACCAAGGAGAAGTACACCCCGTTTGTGATCGAGCCCGCAGGCGGCATCGATCGCATGGCGCTGACGTTCATGGTGGACGCCTACGACGAGGAACAGCTCGAGAAGGACACGCGCACGCTGCTGCGCTTTCACCCTTTGATCGCGCCCATCACTGTGGCTGTGTTCCCGCTCGTGAAGAAGGATGGCATGCCCGAGAAAGCCCACGAGATCGAGAACCAACTACGAATGGCACGCTTCACCACGGTCTATGACGAGAAGGCAGCCATCGGCCGTCGCTATCGCCGTCAGGATGAGGTGGGGACGCCGTATTGCGTGACTGTGGATGGAGACACCCTGACTGACGATGTGGTCACGGTTCGTCACCGAGATTCCATGGAACAGGAGAAGGTCAAGATCAGTGAGCTGGTGGGCTATCTGCACCAGGCCGTCGCTGATTGGAGTCGCTAGGGACTGCCTGGCATCCGTGTGGAATCGGGGGCAGGGGTCTCCGCTCCACGCGGGGTACAGGGCTCTAGCGGGGGGATTCGGCGCCGATGGGCGTCCGGCGACCCCCTGCAATCAGGCTGCGCCCGCGTAAGCCAGTCTGGGAGCAGGGCTTCCGGCCATGGCGGCGCCTGAATTCCACACTTGGCCCAGTCAGTTTCCTAGGCGCACGAGGGTGCTCAGGCGGACCGGGACGAGCCCAGGGGTGTGGGATTCGAGGAAGACTGGCACCCCATCGGTGGCGTCGGCGTCGAAGACCTGTACCTCTTCCGACGTTTTCGCGAGTACGTAGACGTGCAAGCCGTCCGGCGAAATCGCGACTTGCTGGGGGTCCGTACCCGCCGCCACGGACTCGTGCCATTGCAGGTCGCCCGTGGGTTCGTTGTAGAGCTCTCCATTGGCGGGATTCACGTCGTACATGAGAAGCCCGCCTGCAGTGGCCGCGTGCTCAAAAGCCACGTAGGCGAACCTTCCGTCGCGGCTCAGGGTTAGATGCTTGGCCAGGCTGTCCAGTGGAGTGATGCTGCCCGTCCCAATGGGACTCAAGCTGCCGTCGAGGTTGACGTCATAGGGTTGCACCAATTCAGCGTCCCGCAGCGTGACGTAAGCCTTATCGCCCTTCGGATCGAAAGCCAAGGCAGTCGGGAAACCGACGCTTGCTGTGACTCCGGGGGTGGAGGAGAGGGCGCCGTCCACCGGGTTCAGCGCGTAGCTCAGTACCTGATCGTTCTCGCCGATCAGCGCGTAGACAAGACTTCCAGTGGGATCCACCACCAGAGCGCTAGGTTTGCCTGGGAGAGTCTCGGTGCCCAAGGCCAGCAGGCTGCCGGTGGCTTCAATCTCGTACGAGAGCAAGAAGTAGCTCGGCATCCCGAGATCGAACAGGACTTGGGTTACATACAGGAAGCGCCCAGAGGGGTCGAGTTCAAGCAACTCGGGTTCACCTCCAGCCAAGTCTGTGGTGATCATCAAGTCTTCCAGCGAGTCATCCAATTTGATGCCAAACGTGATGACCTCGTTGGAGACGCGGTTGCTGTTGAAGACAAAGCGACCTCTCGGGTCCACCGCGATATCGGTGGGAGTGCTGCCGGCTACGATCGCGCCGCCGGCGGTGGTCAGGGTTCCGTCGGCACTATCGATCGTGTAAGCGGCCACGTCGTCGGAGCCATCGTTTGCCACGTAGAGTGCGACCGCTTCACGCACCAAGGGGAGTTCGCCAGAGAGGAAGGCGAGCGGCAAGCTTCCGCTACGGGTGCGAATGGCGCTGGAAGAGTCAAAGAGGCCGCTGGTCGGGTTCAGGGATTGGACCGTGATCTCCTGGGCCATCGAGTTGACGAGATAGAGCTCCTTGCCATCAAAAGAAAAGGAGAGTCCGTCGGTTCCATCGCTCGTGGCTTGGGCCGTGTCGAGGGTCAGATTCCCATTGGATGAGTTGATGTCGAACAGGGAGACATCATTCGATCCCTCGTTCACCACGTAGAGGCGTTTGCCATCTGGAGTGACGCTCAGCGCGATGGGGTCCGTCCCCGCCGAAGTCGCTGCTACGGTGGAGACCTTCCCGGAGACCGCGTTGACCAAACAGTGCAGCACCAGAGGCGAAGGCAAGTTGATCGTCATGTACAGGGACTGACCGAGGGGTCCGAAGACCATGTGGGTCGCTTCCACTGAGAGCAAATTGAAGGTCGCGCTGGTGCTGAGGTCACCAGTCTCGAGGTCGATGGTGTACGACCGAGTCTGGGTCTTGGTGTTGCCGGGCGTGCTGTCGTACAGGTGCCGGACAATGAGGAAGCGACCGAGGGGGTCGGCCACCACCTGCAGGGGCTTGAGACCGGTGATGATCTGGCTTACGAGGGACAGGGCGCCGGTGTCGGGATCGAGCCGGTAGGTGCGTAGCAGGTCTAGCTCGCGTGTGCTGACAAACAGGAACTCGCCCGCAGGGTGGACTGCCAGCGAATGCTCTCCACTGCCCAATCCGATCTGCCCAGCTGGGGTCAAGTGCCCCGTGGCGGGGTCGATCATCCAGGTGGTGAGATTGGAATTGTCGAGGGCGATGAGAGTGGTTGCGTTGGCGGAAAGAGCCACATCGACCACTCCCGAATTGAGCTCTCCAATCCAGCCCCGGTGATGGAGTTCCCCATCCGGACTCAAAACTCCAAATTCTGCGAGAGTGCCATCGCTTGAGCTGCCGCCATAAGCAAATTGGGACTCACCGCCGGTTTGCACCAGGAGCAGGACGGTGTCGGTCCCGTCAAAGTTGGTGGCGGTCACTTCATAGGCCGCTCTAGCAGCGTAGACCGTGGGCGCGCCCGCGATCTCGCCGCTGAGCGTGTCGAAACTCATCCCCAGTGGCAGCACCGGCGAGATGGCGTAGAGCTCGACGGTGCCCGTGACCGTGGGGGTCTGGGGTGCCGGCGCTTCGCCAATTTCAAGGATGTAGATGCGCTGCCCGTAGGTCAGGTCCCTGGGAGCATCTGGGCCGTTGACGGGGGGACCGGGAACACCTGGTTGACCACCACTGTGACCACACGCCACCAGATGGAGGGTGCTCACGAGCAGGGCGAGGTGCAGGAGAATCCTGCGCATGGAAGGTTGGGATCGCATGAAGGGGGGGGGCGGCGAGGTACCGCCCTCAACTCTCGCCCATCAGGGCCCGTGGTCAAGCTAGCTGCCGCCTCTTTTGTGAACTGGCTGGCATCGGTGTGGTTTCGGGTCGAGTGGGCTGGGGTGCAAAATTCGGACTGGAGTTGGGCCAGAATGGGGCTCAGACAGCATCTAGGGGGCCCGAGGAGGCCGAATATAGCAATCCACACGGAGGCCAGTCAGTTCCCTGGATCAGCCTGTGGGGGGGTAGAGGGGGTGTTTTGTGCGCCATTTCGCCCCTGGCCTCCAGTACCCTGACTGCCCATGTCCGCAGACCCCGAAAATGACCAGCAGAGCCCCCAGCCCCCCACGGAGGTGGAGGTGGAGAGGCTCGCGCCCCTGAGCGGTGGAGAGTCCCAGCCGAAGGCTCCCAAGCGACCGAAAGTTGGCGCCATTCTCGGACCCGTCCTGGCAGGGGTCGTCATCGACGTCATCGACCTGGCGACGCCTGTGCCCCTGATCGGGATGGCTGCCGGTTGGCCTCTTGGGGCCTACGTGGCGCGGCGGGCCGGGGCCTCGCCCTCCACGGCCCTTCTACTTGGGCTCATGGTTGGCCTTTACTGCGCCGTACCCATGACCGCAGG
>JBLIMI010000227.1:0-6323 GCA_047638655.1 Minisyncoccia bacterium
CTGGCGGCGAGGCTCAGCGCCTTAAACTGGCCTCCGAGTTGCTTGTCGTACGCGCTGGGCAGCGCAGTGTGATCTTGCTCGATGAGCCGACCACAGGCTTGCACCCTGCCGACGTTCAACAACTCATCGGAGTCTTGCAACGGCTCGTTAGGGCTGGGAATGCGGTCGTGGTGATCGAACACAACACGGATGTACTCGAAGCCTGCGATCGGCTGGTGGAATTGGGACCGGAAGGCGGAGCAGGCGGGGGCATGATCACCGCCGAAGGCACTCCCCGTGAACTGCTGAAGGATCCAAACTCCATTACAGGGCCATATCTCTTCGTGAAGCGCGTGCCGCCGCTTGAAATTCACAAACGGAAGAAGGCAGCCAGGAAGAAGGTTGGGAAGAAGCAGTCCAAGAAGAAAGCAACCAGTTCGATGAAGAGCAAGCCGACTGCTCGCGCCAGGAAGGTGAAGAAATGAGTTTGCGTCCGGACAATCCTCTCATCGTTCAATCTGACCGGACCATGATGCTGCACACGGTGCGCGCTGTGGTGGACGCCAACGGCGCCCAAGCCAAGGACGAAAACGGGCAGCCGTTGACCGAAGCCCATCCGCGTTACGGTGAGGCACGCGACGCCTTGGCCCTCTTCGCGGAACTCGAGAAGAGTCCCAATTACCTACACACCTATCGCGTAACGCCGGTTTCCGTCTGGAATGCTGCCGCACTCGGTGTGGATGCGGAACGCATCGAGGGCATCCTTGATGAGTACGCCTGCATTCCTGTTCCGCAGGAAGTCAAGGACCAGGTCAGGCAGTGGCTGGACCGCTATGGGATGTTGCGCATTCTGCGCGCGGAGTCAGAGGATGGATCGGGCCGCTTTGAGCTCAGCAGTGAAGATCCAGAGGTGCTGCAGGATGTACTCGGTTACCGCGAAGTGGCGGGTCTATGCGATGTGGACTCCGAGGGCCGAGCGTGGGTGACGGATCTGAGTCGTGGGGCAGTCAAGCATGCGCTCATCAAGGTGGGCTACCCAGTTGACGACCGCGGGGGCTACCTCGACGGCGACGCTTTAGAAGTCCGGTTGCGCAGCACCACATTGGGCGGTAAAGCCTTTGGGCTGCGCCCTTACCAAGAAGACGCGGCTGCCGCCTTCCATGCCGGGGGTTCCGTAGTCGGGGGTAACGGTGTTGTCGCGCTGCCCTGTGGCGCTGGCAAGACCGTGGTCGCTATGGGAGTCATGAGTTTGCTGCAAACCAAGACCTTGATCCTGACCACGAATACGGTGGCGGTGCGTCAGTGGCATCAAGAGTTGTTGGACAAGACAGAGTTAACTGAGGATCAGGTTGGGGAATACACAGGGGACGAGAAGATCGT
Source organism: Minisyncoccia bacterium (assembly GCA_047638655.1). Lineage (GTDB taxonomy): Bacteria > Planctomycetota > UBA1135 > UBA1135 > JABACD01. The sequence goes on from JBLIMI010000227.1 coordinate 1,360, forward strand.
CAAACCGGTGACCATCACGACCTACCAGATGCTCACGTGGCGCCCTTCAAAGACCGCAGAATTCCAGCACTTCTCGCTCTTCGGCAAGGAGAATTGGGGTCTGGTGGTGTACGACGAGGTGCACTTGCTACCGGCTCCGGTATTCCGCGTCACGGCTGATCTGCAAGCTCGCCGACGTTTGGGCTTGACCGCGACACTGGTGCGAGAAGATGGGAAAGAGGACGAAGTCTTCTGCTTGATTGGCCCCAAGCGCTTTGATGTTCCGTGGAAGGTGCTCGAGGCCCAGGGCTTCATTGCTACTGCCACCTGCGTCGAGGTACGAGTGCCCTTGGAAGACTCTCTCAAGAGCACGTACCGCAGCGCCGACGCCCGCGGCAAATTCCGCATCGCCTCGGAAAATCCGCGTAAGCTCGAGGTCATCCGGCAATTGATCGAGAATCATCCTCAAGGGCGCATTTTGATCATTGGCCAGTACATCAGCCAACTAGAACTGCTCGCTCGTGCGCTAAAGGCGCCCATGATCGCGGGCAAGACTCCCACGGCTGAACGGCAAAAGCTCTATCAGGCTTTCCGCGATGGGAGCGAGCCGCTTCTTATCGTGAGCAAGGTGGGGAACTTTGCCATTGACCTTCCCGACGCCAACGTCGCCATTCAAGTATCGGGCACTTTTGGGTCCCGGCAGGAGGAGGCGCAACGTCTCGGCCGTATTTTGCGACCCAAATCAGATGGAGCCGCAGCCGTCTTTTATTCCGTGGTTACGGAAGGATCGAAAGACCAAGAGTTCGCCCAAAAACGCCAACTGTTCCTCACGGAGCAAGGCTACTGCTATCAGATTATCGATTCCCAACGACTCGCCAGCTTCGTATCTCAAGGAGGTACACCTTGACCCCTTCCGCAGGCGACCCCGGTCGCAAGAAGCGTTCCTCCGAGAACGCGCCCGCAGTCTCTAGCAAGCGTCCCGTTCGAGTCGAGGGAGAACGGTTGTCATGCGCTCATGTGGTCGCCGCCACCCATGAGGATGACCTGGCAGAGCTCTACAAGTTCTGGGTTGGCAAGCGCATGTCCACTAGCGTTGATTCAGTGAGTGCTCGTGAGTGCGTGCTCGAATGCATGGCCGACCAAAATATTCGGAGCGCCCGAGTGGATGCTATGGGGCAGCGCATGCTGACCATTTTTGACGCTTTGCTTGGCAGTCCACGCTTTGAAATGTCCTTCTCGGAATTGGCTCTCCAGCGCCAACTGACCTACCTCTCGAAGTACGACCTAGAAGCGGCTTTGACCCTGCTGGAGCGCCATGCCCTCGTGGTTCCCAGCCAGTCCAAGGAGATGATGCAGTTCCAGGCTCGCTCCTGTGCGATTCCGTTTGACTTGGCGGAACAGGTGATGCGCTCGCGCCGCGCCCATCGCCGCGGCGTGTTTGACGTGTTCGCCTTGCGTGGTCACTTTGAACGGATGAACAACGATCCCGCGCGGAAGGTCAAGATGCCTGCCAAACGCCAACGGGAACTCTACAAGATGTACTCGAACGAGTCGGCCGCCGTGGCGCGCATCGAGCGTCTGCCTGACGGCCTGCGCCAGTTGGTGGAGAAGGTGGTGCTCGAGTTTGGAGGACTCTTCACGAAAGATCTCTTCGAGCGCATGGAACACGATCTGCCCCATTGGAATGGTCGTCGCTGGGGGAAGATGCTGGAGGAGTGTCTCGTGGGGACTGTGGAGCGACTCGATCTCTCCCGATACGGGTTGCAGCACAGCGACGAGACTCTGATTGTCTTCAACGAAGTGGCCTTGGCCTGGCTCAAGCGCGTTGCCGTTCCTGGCGACCCGGATGCTCCACGGGAAGAGGCTTCTTTGGGGGTGGACCTTGTTTCCAACATCTCGCGCTTCCTGGGATACATCCTTGAGCACAACGTGCGCTTCACGGTGCGTGGTGAGATCTACAAGGCCACCGAGCAACGCATCGTGCAGGACTTGATCCCCAACCCCGGCCGCGAACTGGCGCGTGAGGAAGTGCTTGGAGTCATCTTTCAATTTGCCCGTGATAAGGGCCTGATTGAGCGAACCGGCGAGCGCACGTTCGTCCTGACCTCGGCTGGTCGCGAGTGGGAACCCCTGGATCTGCAACAGAAGATGGAGGCTTTGCTCGAAGCGATGGTGGTAGAGACGGGCCTAGGTGGTGAAGTGTTTCACCAAGTGCGCCTACGGCGTATCTACCTGCGTCTGTTGAAACGGATTGAAGTCGGCGTGTGGTACGACTTGATGTACGTTCCGTTCCTGGCGCGCAACACCTATCTATCCAATCTGGATGAACTGGGCGTTGAGGGTCACTTTGAGGCGGGAAGCTACACCCAAGAACAACCCCAGGAGGATCTGCAACGACTGGCCTGGAACCTGGTGGGCTGGGTGCGCAAGCGGCTCTATCTGTTGGGCATGGTCGACCTGGGTTACGATGGTCACGCTCGTCCCGTCGCCATGCGTTTGACGAGGCTGGGTGCGCGCGTACTGGGCATGGAGACCGAGTCCGAAGGGTTGACTGGCGTCGGCAATTTGATCGTAACGCCGGACTTTGAGGTTGTGATGTTCCCGACGGGGGACGATGGCGCTTTGATCCACGATTTGGACCGTTTCTGCAAGCGGGACAAGAAGGGCGACCTGCCCCGTTTCAAAATTCTGGAGCGTGGGGTTCAGCGCGCTCTATCCGAAGGAATGCTGTTGGGCCGAATCCTCTCCACCCTTGTAGATCATTCACGCACGCCTGTTCCGCAGAACGTGCTGTTCTCCATTGGTGATTGGGCTTCAAGGGCCGGTCTCTTGCAGTTGGCTAGCGATCACCATGTACGGACGGACAATCGGGATGTCATGCAAGCCTTTCTGGCGGACCCTGGGGTGCGCCCATTCATCTCCAAAGTGGTGGACCAGAATCTAGTGCGCTTGAAGTCGAACGCGACGCCCAAGCGCATGGCCTCCGTTTTGCGGGAATTGGGATTCTTGGTCGAACTCAGCGACTGAGGTGGGATGCTTGCAAGCACCTGGCCATCTGATTGCCCTGTCACCGGGAAATTTGCGCTCGGTAGCAGAGTTTCCGCGGTTTCTACACAAACTGCAGTTGGCCCTGAAAGCAGGGCTGCCCGCCGTGCTTGTGCGTGAACCGAGCCTTCCCGCAGGGGAGTTGTTGGAACTCGCTCGGAGCACGGTCGTGCTCTGCCGGGCCCACCCGGGAGTCTGGTGCGGGGTTCACGACTCGGTGCACGCGGCTTTGGACGCGGAGGCGGATGGGGTGCATCTCGGGTTTCGCTCCCTGACGCCGGGCGTGGTTCGCGAATGCGTGGGGGAGCGACTCGCCATCGGCTTCTCTGCTCATGTCGGGGACTCGCCGGAGGCCTGGGAAGGAGCCGATTATCTCCACTATGGCCCCGTGTATGAGACCCCCAGCAAACAGGGTTTGCTGGAACCAGTGGGCTTGCCCGGGTTGAAGTCGTTTGTGCGCCAGACGGGGTTGCCCGTGTTTGGGTTGGGAGGTATTCACCCAAGCCGGGCAGCGGATGTACGGAGTAGCGGAGCAGGAGTGGCCGTGCTTTCGGGTATTCTCGGCGCGCATGATCCAGCACAGGCCACGGGCCAGTATCTGGCTGCCATTCAGAGCCACCCATGAACCCTCTTCGTAGCAAGCGCTGGATCGCTCGTCTGCGCCGCCTGTCCCTCGTCGTCGCGGCCCTAGGTGGAGTGTACCTCTGGCAGCGCTACGAGGTCTTTCCTTTGCCAGATGCGGGTTGTTCACCACTGATGTCACTCAGCCCAGGCAGCACGTTGTGGGTAGACAAGCAACCGCCAAACTTAGGAGTGGGGGACGTGATTTTCTTCACCTTGCCGAATGGTAGCATCGGGTTTGGTCGCTGCACCAAGTTGCAGGACCGAGGACTGTGGTTGGAGACGGATGTGGAGGCTTGCCCGGCTGTGGACAGCAACAGTTTGGGGTGGGTCGAACGCAATCGAGTGCACGGCCGACTGATCATGGCTTTTGATCCGGGGGCATCGTGAGTTCGAACAACCAGGGATGGTCCGAAGATCGCATGCATCAGTGGCTCGCTCGGCGCACCCCCGCGATTCTGTTGAAGGGTCGCACGGGCCATGATGCGGCGGTCTTCAAGAACCCTCGAGGGTTGAGCGTGCAATGTGCGGACCAGTGCGTGGAGGGCGTGCACTTCGAGCGCGAAGTACGTGGCCGGGCCGTGGGGCGTAAAGCTGCCAATCGCGCCCTGTCGGATCTCGCGGCCACGGCCGCCGAACCCCTCTCGATTCTGTTGACCATGAGTGTTCCTCGGGAACGTCCTGAGCGCTGGTTGAAGGCGGTCATCGAAGGGGCTAGCGAAGCTGCTCTGGATGTGGGCGCGGCGCTCGTGGGTGGGGATCTCTCCATTTGCCAAGGTCAGGCTGTGATCTCTGTGTTTGCCAGCGGCCGACTCCCCAGCAAACGCAAGCCCCCTGGCCGCGATCGTGCGCGAGCGGGACAATGTGTTGTCTTGACGGGGCCGGTGGGCGGCAGCCGTGCAAGCAGGCACCTGCGCTTTGAGCCAAAATTTTCCGAAGGGCAAGAACTGTTCGCCGCGGGCGCTAGCGCCATGATGGACGTGAGTGACGGACTCGCCTGGGACCTCCATCGATTGGCGCGTTCCTCTGCTGTGCGTATCGACCTAGAGAACGTCCCCATTCATCGGGATGCGAAGAAGGCCAGCCGCGCAAGTGGCCGGGCGGCCATCGATCACGCTCTGCACGATGGCGAAGATCACGAATTGATCGCATGCCTACTCGAATCCAAACGCCCGGATTGGGCACACCAGATTGGCACGGTGAAGGCGGGGTCCGGTCTTTGGCTGGCACCCAGCCTCACCGGTTTAGAAACTTTAAGGCAATGGCAACCCGACGAAGGAGGGTGGACTCATGGTTCCCGAGATTGAACGAGTGCCGCG
>JBLIMI010000228.1:0-6312 GCA_047638655.1 Minisyncoccia bacterium
CAACTGCATGGCCTATCTACGGCGCTCGGCTCCCTTGCCCCGTCCCGATGCACCCGAGTGGTTGACCGACAGCGCGAGCCTCGATGCCTTGCTGGCTCCAGCCGCCCTTGATGACGCTTGGCAGATCTTCCTTGGCTCAGGAGCGCCATGGCTGACGGACGATCACAATCCCATCGATCGCCTGCAACAGCAGTCCATTGCGATTCGTGCACAGCAGTTGCAGGAATTGGAGGGCATCTCCACTCCGTGATGCTTGCATGTATCGCCATTCACCTCGTCCTTTTGGCCGGGCCCGCCTTGGGCTGCCCTTCGAAGCAAGGCAGCATGGAAAGCGCCTGGCAAGCCGTGACCGAAGGCCAATTTCGCACGGCTCTGGAATTTGCTCAAGAGGAGCCGGATACCCTGCGGCGCGCCCAAGCGGAACTGCATGTCTATCATCAAGCGGGTGCACTCGACCAAGCCTTCGCCGCAGGCTTGCGAGGCTTGCAGGCGGACCCCCAGAATAGCTGGCTGCTTGAACAAACCGCCTTCGTGGCGCTCACACTGGGATTGGGAAAGCGGGCCAGCACGCTATTGGAAGAACTCGAAGCAGTGAAAGAGGGCAGTGCGCCGACCTGGATGCGTGACCAAGCCAAGGAATTAGTCGTCCAACGCCAGCGTGAAGGGCTGGCTCTTGGCCTTTCGCGCCAGGTAGCCCTGGCCTTAATGGCCCTGATGGCTGGAGCCATCGGGTACTTCGCGCGCAAGACTTCCTAGCCATTCAAGCAGTCCCAACTGCGCTTCTAAAGCAGATCCAGCACGCCTCGACTACCATCAGAGAGTGAAGGCGGAACCTGCCCATACTGCAAGTCCATTGCCAGCAACGCGTTCCATGGAAGGTCGCTGGAATGAGCCACAACCCCCAAAGCGGCGGCTGCAAAAGCTCGGGTGGTCTCTCCCAGGGAACGATCGGTAAGCATCAAGAGCAACGGCTGCACAGCGCGACGATCGCCGACGCGTCCAATCGCGAATGCATGGGAGCTCTGGTCCGCCAGATTGCTCGCTTCACGCAGCCCTTTCACCAATTGCGGTAGTGCGGATCGGTCACCCAACATTACCAGTGCCGTGGCGAGTTCCCGCAACAGACCCGGACGGTGCTGCGCTTTCTTTAATGAGGAAGCGATATCCTCACGCGCATCCATGGCTTGCAACAAGCCCAGTCCTGTGGCCGCAGAAGACCTCAAGCCATCGTCCGCGCTCTTGTTGAAGGTCTCCAACAAAACTTCAGCCGACGACGGGTCGCCCGCGAGTCCGATAGCGATGCACAGTGCACCCACATCCCGCGGATTTCGAGTGCCCTTCAAGCTGCTATGCAGGGCGCGCGTCACCTCTGGAGAAACAGCCATTCCCCGCAGAGTGCGCTCGTGGGACAGCAGCCCGAGTGCCATGCCCGTCCAAGCGCGGGTAGTGCTCTTGCCGCTGGCCAGATCTTTCAGAAACCAAGCGCGCCCTTTTTCAAAGGCATCTTGCGAGTCCTCCCCGTCACCAGGCCGGGCCAAAATGCGAGCCATAGAGACCCGCGCCAACGCTCGCCCCGGGCCATCCGCCGCCTTCACGGACTCCCACAATCGTTTCCGCACTTGCACGTCCACCGGATCTTGATCGCTATCCGCCAGTCGGCCCAGCGCGATCAATATGGCACGCTCCACGTCGCGCTCTAATCCCCGCCTCTTGAGCGTCTTGAGCAAAGCCTCAGCCACTGCAGCCCGCACCTCGTCACCTCCAGCCAAGGCCAAACGCGCGAGCGTTCCCGGTGCGTGGGTCTTGATGGCCGTCGGGTGGTTGACGTCTTCAAACCAATTCAACAACCACGCCACTTGATCCTCCAAGCTGCTCACAGATCGGGGGGCCGTTCGCTTTGACTCCCACTTCCCCGTGACTTTGAGCGGGCACAAGCCCAGACTCAAAAGGCAGGCCGTCGGTAGATCCGACGTGGGTGTTTCATCCCGGCTCAGATTCTTGAGCAAACAACGCACAGCCAGGGCCCGCACCTCACGCCGTTCACTGGACGCGCCGAGCTGTCCAATGCCGTAAGCAGCGAAGGCTCGAGTGCGATAGGGGACCTCCTTACGCCGCACGGCCTTTCGACCCGCCTCGCCGTCCGAAACGAGCGCCTCAAGCAATATCGAGGAGGAGGCGCGCCCGAAGAGGCCCAGGGCCACGGCCGCTGTCTCAGCGACCTCTTGATTGGAGTGTGCGAGATAAGAACGAAGGACTCCCTCGATGGACTCCTCGTTGGGTCCATCCAGCCCCAACTTTCCAAGCGCCATCAAACTGGCGGTGATCAGGTCCTGGTTTTCCGTTCCCTCGAGAGATTCCAGAAGAGCCGGCACAACCTCACTCTGCAAGACCTCCGGCTCTGGACGAGAATCCCGCGCAGCACGGGTCTGACCCTTGCCCAAGTAGAAGTCATCGTTGCCCGATAGGCTGTCCGCTTGGTGGATGTGCTCCTTGACTCGCAGGTATTGGTCGCGGTTGAAGGTCCACCACACCGCCCAACTGGTGACAGCAGCGCCACCCGGCCCGACGGGAGTGGATGGGCCACCACCTGAGGCTCCGCCGGCACCGGGGGGTACGGTGCCACCGGGGCCGCGGTACACGCCACCGTGGGCGTAGGCAGGAATAGGCAACGCGCACAGGGCGGCTATGAGCAGGAACTTGGGTCGGATTGGGCACCTCCGTGGGGGGTTGTCGAGGGGCTGTGTGTGTCCTTCTTACCCCGGGGGGGGTGTTGGACAACCCGCAAAACCCAGCCCATCTATTCCTTACATACTGCATGGCAGTCGTGTGGAAATCCAGGCGAGGCCTACGCGGCAGCTCCCATTGCAACTTCGTACTCCATCACTGAGAGCCCACTCCTCGAAAGTGGATGAAGACTCTGTTTCCCCCAGCACTGTCGCCATGACAAGGTTTCGGGCCGGGTCATCCTGCGGTGCACGAAACCAAGCATTTGTGCGGGTGACTCCTCGTCTCCATTGAAGCGTTTCCGAACGAAATTTCTATGGGCCATATGCACGTGCAAAGCCAGGTCCAGGTAGCGCCGCTTCTTGGAGACCAACCAAGATTCCCTGCGCATACGGCCCACCACATCCCGCATACACGCCTCTTCGTGGTTGATCGGAAAGAGTGGGTTGTGCGTGGTACGTGCGACCTTGCTATTGGTCGAATGATGCACGAGGCGTGAAGCCCCGAGTGCTATTCGGACCAATCCCGGGTAGGACAATTTCTGGTCCGTGTAGAGCTGAACCGTGGCTGATTGTTTGAGTAGGTCTCTTCCCCTATCAAGGGTACGCCGAATGGCTCGTCGAGACCGATCTCGTCGACGACCGTGCTTCAAATCCAGAATGGCCATCAGCCTTGTCCGTTTTGCGCTCATCTTTCCCTTGGGGCGAATCGTGGCCGACTCGGCCCAGATCCAAAACCGAGTCGTCTTCTCGATCAAGACCGGCACGCTCAAGGGGCACAAGCTTCGGTGGGTTTCGAAGGTCTCAAACTCATCAAAGGCGAATTGAACCTCGCCGTCCAGCGGGACTCTCAGCGTTAAGTTTTGCTGGCGTAGATGGCGCGCGATCTTGCGCAGCTTGAGTTCGGTGCAACGCAGGCTGAGGCCCAAGCGGCGGGAGCTCATCCGAATGCCGACGCCCATGCTGATGAGGTTGAAGAGAGGCGCGTTCAGGTCCGGCCGTTGGTCTCGATAGTCCATCCGAAAGGTCTGTCGCGAGAAGGTCCGACGGCAAGTCCGGCATCGAAACCGTGGCACCGCATGCGAGCGGCAATTGGGGTGGTAGAAACCGTGTCTGTAGTAGAAATTCGGGCGAGGGGAGCGGTGCTGGGAGCAGTCGCGGCGGGGGCAGAACGGTGGCTTGAACATGGTCGTTTCTCCTTCAAAGGGCGAGTTGAAGCCCTTGTTTCAAGGAGAGACGGTCGGAAGTGGCGCTGGTCCCGGGGGTTGTGGCCAATTCCTTGCGGCGCTTCTACACCGCTGCCATGCAGTATCAAGAAGAGGGGGGGGTCATCCGCCCAAAGCGCATGCCCCCCCCCCTTCAATCCTAAAGTCTCGGCCCCTTACAGGATGTCGAGCAAGCCAGCACCCTCGCCCGTCAGGGTCGGAGTGTTGGCGCGGTAGTTGATGTTGACCGAGAACTTAGCGTTCCAGGGCAAGAGCTCCTTGTCAGCCACGATGCCGAGCGCCACAGCGGCGAAACCGCGAGCGGCTGCCGTCATGGACTGGTCGTGAAGCATTTCCACAAGCGGGTCCACCGAACGGGCGTCACCAATGAAGCCGAGCGCCGATGCGATCGCAGCCTGGGTGGTCAGCGTCTTGGCTTGCGCCAACATGGTGACTAGGTTGCCTACCAGGGCCTTGTCGCCCAGCAGTCCGAGGGAGATGGCGGCCTGCTTGAGCAGCTCGCCACGGTACTTGGACTTCTCAACCATTTGCTGGATCGGCTCGATAGCGGCACCCGAGTTCATCAGGCCGAGGCCGATGGCAAGGTGACCACGCACGTCGTCGTCCGACATGCTGTCGAGCTTCTCGATCAGAATCTTCTCGGAGTCGGTATCGCCAGCAATTCCGCAAGCGATGGCGTAAGCGCCGACTTCAATCTTCGTCTTGGTGCCGCTGAGTGCGCTCCGCAGCGCAGCCAGGGAACTGGCGGAGGGAGTCTGGTTGCTGTCAACCAAGCCGCGCTCCATGACGCCGATGGCGAGACCGGCCCAGGGCTTGACTTGTGTCTTGCCGCTGGAGAGGGTCTTCATCAGGTACTTGCGCAAGTCCTTGGCGCCTTCCATCTGTCCGTCGGGGCCGCCGGGGCGTCCACCGAGCTGACCGAGGGCGATCACGCTGAAGTTCTTGATCTGGGCATCCGCGTTTCCGGTGGAGTCCAGCAGGTGCTCACGGATGATCTTGTCCGCCGGGTCGGAGTCCAGGTCTCCGATCGCTCCAAAGGCCAGAGACGCACTTTGACGAAGCTCGCGCACGCCGACGTTACCACGCTTGGTGACGTAGGGGGCAAGGGCCTCGACAACACGGTCCTTGACGGTCTTGTCAGAAATACCTTCCATCAACTTACAGATGGAACCCGGTGCATGAGCACGGGTGAGGTAGTGCTTGTCCTTGTCTTTTTCAGCGAGAAAGAAGCCCAAGAGGTACTCGATCTGCTCCTGGCGAGTACGGGGTGCTCCCATGTACTCGGGATCCAATTCAGCACCTTCCACTGCGAGATCCAGGGGCACTAGGCCCATGGCAATCACGGCAGCCACTTTGATGTCGCGGGTACGCCCTTTCGGAGATTGGCAGACTTCCCAGAGGATATCGACGATCTCCTGACGAGAATTTTGGTCCTCGGTGTAGTGACCAATCTGGCCCAATCCGTAGGCCGCGAAGGCACGGGTGCGGTAGTTCACTCCCGCCTCGGACTTGACCAGCTTGCGGCCGGTCGCGTCGTCGAGAAGCAAAGCCTTGAGTGTCGAAATCGACTTCGGGTTGCCGAGGATGCCGAGGGCGACGGCCGCCGTCTCTGCAATCTCTTGGCTGGCGTCGGTCAGGAAAGGCAGGATCAACTGCTCGAACTCGGAGGTGCCGTCTTCCGACTGGGCATCACCGATCTTCGCCAACGCGATCATGGCGCCGGTGACGATGTCGTTCTGGGTTTCCGAGGCCAGCGATTTCTGCAGAGCCGGGACGATGACGCCGCGGATGGTCTCTTCGGAAGGACGCATGCTGTCCTTGGCCTGGGTCTTCTGACCGTGACCGAGGAAGAAGTCGTCCGAACCGGTGGTTGCCCCATCACTGTGGATGTGACTCTTTAGGTTCAGGTATGGGTCCTTGTTGAAGCCCCACCAGAACTGCCAGAGGGTCAAGTCCGGACCACCGCCGCCACCTGCGGTCGAGGGACCACTGGGACGACCTGAGCCCGGCGCGCCGGGACCCGCAGGGCCGGGGGTGCTGGGGCCAGAGGGGCCGGGTGCCGAGGGGCCGCTGGGGCCGGGAGTGGAGGGACCACCGCCGCCTCCTCCGCCGCCACCGCCGGGCGGGACCGTGTCGCCAGGTCCGCGATAGGTACCGCCGTGTCCCACGGACACGTCCTGGAGTCCGATGGCGCCGGCTGCGAGGAGTGAGCCGAGCAATAGGAGCTTTTTCATGGTGTGCTTGTTTGAAGGTCTACTTTTGGGGAATCCCACAGGCAATGGTGCCTACGGCAGATGCAGAGCAAGCCGTGTGCCACCCTCACCGCGCGCCCCATATTGGATGGCCTGCTGCCGTAAAACGCA
>JBLIMI010000229.1:0-6286 GCA_047638655.1 Minisyncoccia bacterium
TCGATGGCGTACGTATCGAGGGGTTGCTCGCCTTCACCAGTCCACGACGGGAAGTCACCGTAGCGAATGATGAAGTCCATCAACTCCGTGGAGGAGCTCGTCCTCATCGGGTAAGGCTTGGTGATCAACCCGGAGGCCTTGTGAACCACGATCCGTGCACCGAATTTCGCGTAGTAATTCGGAGGCGGAAGCGGAACGGTGATGGCTTCCGGTTCCAGGGTCGTGACCGCCGCAGGCTCGGGGTCCGCCTCGGGTTCAGGCAAGACAACTCTCGCCCCGTCCAGGGTTGCAAATTCCTCTCCACCCTCGACGTTGGAGTAATCCTCGGGCATGGCGCCCATGTCCGCGTGGAAGTCACCAAAGGCGTCTTCCATGGAACCCACCGGGCTCAGGGTCCCCTTGCGAATCATCTCCTGGAACATCTCCATGGTGAGTCGCTCGCGCTCCTCTTTCTGCTCACGGCGTTCTCGGGACTTGCACCCCGAGAATGCGTTCAACAAGCAGAGTCCAAGAAGAAGACCGGCGCCGGAGGGGAACCGGCCGCGCTTGGAAGAGATTTGATTCTTGAGCATGTCGGCCGAAGCTAAGACTTGCAGAGTCGGAGTTTAAGAAAAAACCAGTCGGAGCCCGAAGGCGTCCAACTGGTCTTGGAAGGATTCCTGTCGGCTCCGGAGACCATGGCCACGGGATCCGTAGGTGGCGACGGGAGCTCGGAGCCTCCTAGAGAGGTCCCTAGGTCGTGATCTTGGCCTTGATCGCTTTGGTCAAGTCCGTCACCACGGTGCCTTTCTTGTGCGAGATTTTCTTCCAGACGCTGCAGTGCCCCTTGGCCTTCATGACCGAACTCGTGGCTCGGCGAACACGGTCGCGTGCTGCCGCCACCAGGGTCTGGCCGCGGGCGGAGGTCTTGTCGATGCGCTTCTTGCGCAACTCCTTCATCTCCTCGGTAGCGCTCATCAGCGCATCGTAATCGACCTTGGCGGGATTGGTGATCTGGTGAGCCTCAGAGACACCGCAAATAGCGTTCTCGGACTTGACGATCCAATCTGAACCGGTGTTGGGAGCCGTGAGGGCATCCACCATCGTTTGCCGCTGTGCTGTCTGCGCTTGATCGTTGTTGCTGCCTGCCGTTCCTGCCAGAACGGGACTGCTGATCACTCCACCCAGAGTCACGGCTGTTGCCAGTGCCAAAGTTCGGATCCATTTGCCTTGTGTCATCTTCCTATTGCCCCTTTGTTTTTTGGTCGGACCGCCTCGCGGTTTGGTCCTTTTTTATCTTCAGCACTGCGTTATACGCAGGCCTGACCTCGGCCGTGTGAATTCGTTTTGTAACAGCTCGCTTCGGTTTCGCTCGCGCTCAGCCGTGGGATCCTGGTCGCGACCGAGGCCGCTCCCTCGTTCCCGACACCCGTTCAAGGTCTCGATCTCAGGGTCCCACATGCTAATTCTTAGAAATCTCCGCTCCCTCTCAGTATTGGCCTGATGACTCTAACTGGGAAGGGTCCCACGGAACTTTTCTGGCAGATTCCCAGCCCTACATAACCCAAACATAGGGTAGAGGGACTGGGGAGCGCCAAAGGGGGGAACCGTGGGGCACTTCTTCTTTCGGCCGGAGCCGTACAAGACCGGACCTAAAAGCACTCCTTCCGAGGAATCCCCTGCTCTCGTAGGCGCGCTTGCAAGCGCAACTGTTAGCGGTCCCCGGAGTTGGGAACAGCCGCGTTGTTTCCCGGTGTTGAGGCGAGGCGGTTGGAGTGCTCGCGCAAAACGAGATCGATGCGAGCAGCCACCTCTTCACAGCGCCGTGCAAGCCCGGGCCGATCCTTTTGGATGAGTGCCAAGCGCGGTCGGTGCTTGCCTAGTTCTTGCGCAAGAGTGTTCACCACATTGGCGGACAGGACCGCCGATCGCGGGCCAACGAATTCCACCAGGTTGTCGAGGGACTCGAGTAGGAAAGCGGGCCGAATGGCCATCACGGAAGCATCGGCCCGCTGCACGAGCAAGAACGGGTTCGGTTCGCAAACCAAAGCCCGGTCGATCACTTGCAAAGCTGCCCAACCAGCCTTCGGCGCTTCCTCTGGCGTGGCAACGGCCAGACGCCAGGCGGCCCGCAGTCGCGAGCAATCCACAAACCAGGGATCACTCGGCACGGCCTTGGCCAGGATCGGCTCAAGCGCTTGAAGATCTTTGAAGCGCTTGCTGAAGAAGTACTCCCAGCCCTTGTAGACCTCCTTCGAAACCCCCGAAAGCTGGGGCAATAGAGGCTTCAAGTTCTCGCTGCCGTGAGATCCCATGGCCACCATGGGCATGCGATCTCGCAACACCAAGAATACGGTCTCCGTGTCATTCGGATCCAGGCGATACGAAGACTCGAAGTCCTTGATGCCATCCGCCCAACGCCCCTCGATCAGGCTCGCCTTCAGGCTGCCCTGCACCCGTAACTTGAAGGCGGAGCCGGGTTCTAGAATGTTGGAACTCTGAATTCCCCGCAACAAGAGGTCCGAGTAGGCCAACTTCGTCGCCAGGTAGGCTCGGTCCAGGTACGACGCCAGGTCGCGACTGAGGTCACTGCCCAGGTTCAAAATCGGGTCATGGGGAAACAGGAACTGGTCGAGCCCGTTGCCCTGAAATTCGCTGTTCGAGGGCTTGGCACGCATGGCCAGCAAGTTCGCATCATCCGTACACACGGGAGCGTCTCCGCAAAGCGCTTCGAGGCCTTGCTGATCCACGGCCAACAGAGCGGCCACGTCCGTGACGTCGTAGAGTCCAAGCCATGACCACCAGGCACGGTGGGCTGCCATGGGCTGGCCGGTGTTCGCCACGTCCACTTCCACATTCAAGGGCGAGTCCGACGCCAGGAAGATCAACATGTTGGAGATCGGCCGATACAGGCGCACGTGCTCGAAGGAGGACATCAGGGTGTTCCCGATGGAGCCGAACAGCTCGGAATCGAGGAAGCCAGCGCTCATCCACTGCACAAACACCCCATCCTTGTTCAGGTGCTGCTTCGAGAGCTCCAGGAACTCCCGCGTATACAGGTGAGAAGCGCCCGCCGTCCACGGGTGGGAAGGCTGGGAGACGATGATGTCCCATTTTTCGTCCGTCAGGGCCAGAGCGCCACGGGCATCATTGTAAATCAGGTTGAGGCGCTTGTCCCTAAATGGGTTCACCCGGCGCCGGGGAGCGAAAACTTCATTGGCGCGGATGATCTCCGGTTCCAGTTCGATCACATCGAGCTGCTTGATGGAGGGCGCCACCGCTTCCAGAGTCACTCCCCCACCAAAGCCAATCACCATCATGCTCTCGGCCTTGGGTCGCGCGATGACCGGCAAGAGCGCCAGGTAGTAGGGCGCGTTGATACCGAACGGCACGGCTCCACGGGGAGCCACGGACGCTTCCGGCAAACCGCTGGATCGAACCTCGAAGGTCCCATTTTGTTCGATACCGAGGACGGTCGCCGAATGCCCAACGGCCTGGTACAGAATCTCCCCTTCAGCGGGCAAACCCATGAAGGAGTGACGCATGAGGTTTTCGGGGGACTCGGGCTTGAACATGAAAATGCCAATCAGCGAGACCGCTGAGAGGGCGACCACCGGCTTGTTCGAGCTCAAGAACGCAAGCGCAGTCAGAAACGCCAAGACGAGATTGGTTCCAATCGCGAATTGAGCAGAACGCTCGAAACCCAGTCCGGGGATCAGGAAGAAACCCGCCAACACCGCGCCGACGATGGCACCCACCGTGTTCCATGAATAGACGCGAGCCGAGGCACGCCCGGCGTCATCGCTCTTGCGGGCCAGAATGCGCAGGGCGAATGGGAATGTGGCGCCGATGCAGATCGCAGAAGGCAAGAGCACCATGGCCGCGAGCAATGCACCTGCGGTGAATCCACCTTCGCCCCCGCGATTCAGCTTGAGAAACTGTTCAGGCAATCCGTCGATCTGGTTCCAAGCCATCATCGAGAGCACAGCGATGCCAATTTGCGCAGCAACAAAACCGAGGGCCGATGATTTACGAGTGCGCGCGAACGCCGAAGCGATGGCGCTGCCGATCGTGATGCCCACCAGGAAAGTCGCCAGCATGGTCGCAAAGGCGAACACGCTGCCTCCGAGGATCTGCCCTAGGAGCCTTGTCCAAAGCACCTCGTAGGTGAAGGACGTCACCCCTGAAATCAAGATCAAGGGCAGGATCCAGCTTGCGCGCGAGTCTCCACGCTCTTCCGTCGCAGCCACGATGGCGTCCGCCGGCGTGGATTCGGGCTCTGTTGCGGAGGGCGCTCCCTGCGCGGAGGGCTGCGAAGTCTTGGCGATGGCTGCAGCGATCAGGAACACGAGGCCATTGACCAGCACTCCCACATAAACCGTCCCCGCAAGACCAAGTGAAGGCAACAGAACGAAGGCAGCGACCAAGGTTCCAACTACCGCCCCCGCCGTGTTCATGGTGTAGAGCATTCCCACGCGGGAGCCGATCTGTGAGTCCTCGCGCACCGCATGGCGGGTGAGCAAGGGCAGGGTGGCGCCCATGAAGGTGGTCGGGATCATGATCACGACAAAGGCCGCAGCGAGGTAGAACAGCGGCTGTGCCATTCCACCGGCACTGACCAATTCATCCTGCCCACCGATCAAGGCCGCTTGCAAACCGCGCGCGAGGTTCAAGCCAACGGGAACCAGCAAAGCCCCCAGCGCGATGCCAAGCTCGAGCAAGCCATAGGTCAGGACTGGACGTGTGACACGGCCGACGAGCTTGCCGCCCGCGTAGGCACCGAGGGCCAATCCCGCCATGTAAGCGGCCAGCACCGTCGCCACCGCCAACTCGGAGGTGCCGAAAACAATGGAGAATTGCCGCAACCAGGCCGTCTGGTAGAGCAGCGCCGCAAACCCCGAAAGCACAAAACAAAAGAGCACGCCGATTAAGTGCGTGTTGGCTCCAGTGGCCGGGGCGGGTTGATGACTTACCGTCGCTTGCAGCGACTGTTCGGCGGCCGAATCCATGCGTTTCCTGGGGGTGTTGTCTGGGCAGGTGGAGGCCGCCGGATTGGCTCGCCTTCCACTGGGGGGTCACTCTACACGCCTTGCTCCAGAGCGGTCAATCGCCTGAGCCGGGACGAAGCTTGGAATGCAGTCAAAGGGTGGATGCTACTCGGATCGGCCTTGACCACGACGAATCGTGACCACGCGGTTGGCCTCAAATGGTCCGAAGAACTCGGAGGTGCCGTCCACCCAGCGAACCTCGATCGACTCGACCTGCTTGGTATCTGCCAGTCCGACGTGCACGCGGGGGTCAGAACTGCTCGCGTAGCCACGGCACGGGAGGCAGTCGCGGCGCAGACGCTTCTCGCCCACCTCGATAAATGTCGAGGCGCCGATGGCAGGTGAACCGCTCTCTGTTTGGAGTTCGATGATGAGCCAGTTCCCGCGGCCTTCGCGCACGTTGCGCAGCAAGTACGGAGGGCTCGACGAATTCATCACCACGATGTCCATGCCACCGTCGTTGTCGAAGTCGCCAAAGCCGGCCCCACGACTTGTATGAATGAGCGGCTGCGCGCTTCCCCCTTGCAAGTAGGATTCGCGCCACTTGCCCTCATCCGTACGCACGAGCAGGACATTCGGCTCGGCAAAGGGGTCCTCCACGTAAGTCTCGCCCACCAGCCCGACTCGTCCATTGGCCTGGTAGATATCGAGGTCGCCGTCATTGTCAAAGTCCACGAAGCCGACACCGAAGCGCGTGTAGGCGCGTGTCGTCAAGCCGATGCCCACACTTGTGGTCTCCTCAAAGAAGTAGCGGCCCTCATTGCGGAAGTATCCGTCGAGTTCCCCGTGTAAGTTGACCACGATCAAGTCGAGATCGCCGTCGTTATCGATGTCTCCAGCATCCACGCCCATGCCCGCACGGGCAGTTCCGTTGCGATCTACAGCGCACCCAACCACGGCGGCATCATCACGAAACTTGTCGTCCCCCAGATTGACCCAAAGTTGATCGTCGCTGCGATCATTCGCCACGAAGAAATCGATACGACCATCCCCGTTGAAGTCCCCGCAGACCACACCGAGGGCATTGCCGAAGCTGGTTGCGATTCCCGAGTCAGTGGAGATGTCCACAAACGTTCCGTTCCCTTCGTTGCGGTACAAGCGGTCCGGCACGGGGGCGTTGTAGCTGTGGGGTCCGCAGTAGGTGCGCCTGCCCGACTCTTCGTAACACTCGCGGTCGTTCTCAATCGACCAGAACACGTAGTTGCCCACAAAGAGGTCCAGGTCGCCGTCCGCATCGTAGTCGGTGAAGCTGCCGGTCG
>JBLIMI010000230.1:0-6226 GCA_047638655.1 Minisyncoccia bacterium
CTGTGAAATTGGGAGCCTGATGCTGGCTCGCATGGATCTGGAGACCGGCGAAGAAGTGCCCGCGTGTCACGAGCTTGTGCGATTGGCTATCCCTCGCCGCACCTATACGCAGAGCCACATGGACTACTTGCTCGAAGTGATCGAGGAGGTGTGGCAAGGCAGGGACCGGATCGGTGGCATTGAAATCATTGAGGCGCCTGCAGTGCTACGGCACTTCACAGGCAAGTACCGAAGCCTTCCTCGCGCGACCAGCCCGCTCTAGAAGGGGAATGCGATGAGCCATGTTGCTGAACAGCTGAGCAAGCAAGATCTCCCCGAACGGGTCGGCAAGTGCCTGGAGTCTCTACGCTGGATGGTGGGGGACACCCCCCTGTTTGCCATCCGGGTTCGAGTTCGTGGAAGAGAGTTTGTCGTTCATGCCAAGTATGAAATCTCCAACTTCACCGGAAGCATCAAGGACCGTATGGCGCTGCACATGATCGCGGAGGCCTATAGTTGCGGACGATTGAAGGAGGGGGACACCATTGCAGAGGCCACCAGTGGTAACACGGGTATCTCGTTTTCGGCCATGGGCCGAGTGCTCGGACATCCAGTTCGAATCTACATGCCCGATTGGATGAGTATGGAGCGCGTTCACTTGATCCGCGGTCTGAGCGCCAGTGTGATTCCAGTCTCGAATGAGCAGGGTGGTTTCTTGGGGAGCATCGCGATGGCTGATCACGAAGCAGAATTGGTAACGGACGTCTTTCGCCCTCACCAATTCTCCAGTGGTGCCAATCTGGCTGCCCACGCCCGTTCTACAGGTCCCGAGTTGGTAGCACAGATGGCCGCGCTTGATTGCGCTCCTAGCGCATTCGTGGCTGGAGTCGGCACGGGGGGAACCGTGATGGGAGTTGGCGCTCACCTGAAAGGCGTCTTTGGAAAGAAGGTCACGATCCACCCGCTTGAGCCCGCGAATTCGCCTACCTTGCGCGAGGGCAAGAAGGTCGGCAAGCACCGCATTCAGGGCATCAGCGATGAGTTCATTCCCGAACTGGTCAACCTCCACGAACTCGATCCAATCGTCGATGTCTGGGATGGAGACGCCATCTTGATGGCCCAGAGCCTGTCGAGGGTGCTGGGGCTGGGAGTTGGAATCAGCTCCGGCGCCAACATGCTTGGAGCGATCAAGGTGGCGCTACAGCAAGGCAAGTCAGCGCGGGTGGCCACTGTCTTCGCCGACTCGAACAAAAAATACCTCTCGACGGACCTATGCAGCGATGAGGAGATGAAGCCCAAATACCTCACGCATGAAGTCGAGTTGTTGGACTTCCAGGTGATTCCCCGGTCCGGAGCGGGCTTTCCAGTTTTCTAATTCGCTGGGATTAGCCTTCGCGCTCACCGATGGCGAAAGCCAGCGCCATGCCCGCATCGTGGGAGAGCGATATGTGAATTCGAGTGATGCCGATCTCGCACGCGATGTTGGCGGCTTCCCCGTGCAATTCAATGGCCGGCGGCATGTCTTGCTCACGAGTCACTTCGATGTCTACCCACTGCACACCCTTTCCCCAACCGCTGCCGAGAACTTTCATCACGGCTTCCTTGGCCGCGAAGCGACCAGCGTAGTGCGTGAAGCGTGCTTTGCGAGAATCGCAGTAGGTTTGCTCGCCCGGCGTGAATAACCGATCGAGCAGAGCTTGGCCGCGCCGTTCGTGCGCTTCTCGCAGGCGGTCGATGCGAGTTAGATCGCTACCGATGGATTGAATGCTCATGGGAGGGGCGAGAGCCTAACACTCCTGGAGGCGTTCGGCTTGATTCAAGGCAAGCTGAAGGGTTCCAGAAAGCACAGTCTTGCCTGGCGTTGCGGCCCGTGTTCCGAATAGGGCCCTTGAGCGGAGGAATAGGTCGATGCGGAACGTTACGCTCCAATGATTGTCTCTCGATCGTGTTTTCTTACCCATGGACCCTCGAGGTTCGTGCTTCCTGAGCAAGGTGGCCGAGAGTTGGCCCCAGGAGAGCGCGGCTTAACTTGATTCGACTTCGATCAACCCGTCTCCGCGGCGGATTTCTGCGCCATCGTCCACTAGGAATCGCACGAAGCGTGCGTTCGAGGGCAGGCCTGCTTCCAGCTTGTAGTGCACTTGGCTGAAGGTCTTCATGACTTCGACCAAGCCGATCGCCTGACCGTCCTTGAGGGCCTCGCCGACTTCGATGTAGGCGGGTTCGTCCGGGGAAGGGCGGTGATAGAAGCGGCCCGCTTGGGCGGCGTGCAAGACCAGAGCGGCTCCATCGGTCGTGGAGGATTCGGCTTCGAGTTCATCGGCAGCAGCATCGATGGAAGACAATTCATAGAGCGTATCTCCATAGCCCACGGGCGCTTGAATTAGGTCTCGCTTGGGACTCGAGATGCGGCCATGTACACCGGGGGGCACAATGAGATTGGTTTGTCTTCCGAGGCAGAGGATGGTGCCTGCGACCTGACCCGGGCCGATGAGAGCCCCGGGGCCGAGTGCACAGGTGAAGAGCCCGACTTCAGGTGCGCAGAGTTCGCTGCTGTCGCCGTTCTTGCGGAGGAGGAGTTCGGTGGTGGGATGCATCGATTCGTCTGCGTTCAGCCTCGCGGCTCCGAAAGGGCGGCCAGGTCATGGAGGGACCAGATGCGCGGGTTCTTGGTACGGCGATAACCGCTGGTTTGATAACTCGCCTCCGCGAAGAGTTCGAGCCAGGAACGTAGCTCGTCAAAGCGCACGATCTCATCGGTGTCCATCTGCGCCGCGGACTTGTAAGGGTCCATGTCGCCTTCGATCCGTTCTTCGGTCTTGCGCATGCCCTCTTCAATGGCAGCACGCTCTTCCGGATCATCCGTTGCGATTTCGAAATCGTCGTTGAGCTTGGTGTTGAAGGCCGCGATGGCCAGCGTACGGCCCTCCATGACGGATTGGCGTGTCAGGGTCGTGGAGAGTTGAACCACTGGTTCGTAGGGATGGCCGGCCATGGCGTAGTAACCGGCTCCGGATGCCTTGCGCAGCAAGACCGTGAACATGGGCACTTCGTTGGTGCTGTTGGTGTAGATCAAGCTGGAGCCATATCCCAACAACCCCAAGCGTTCCGCTTCCACACCGATGTCAAAGCCCGAGATGTCTTGCATCCAGACGATGGGGATGCCATCGGCTTCGCAAGCGCGGCTGAAGCTCGCCACTTTCGCGATGCCTTCCTTGTAGAGGATGCCTGCGGCCTTCTTGCTGTCATGGTGTTCCGTGTCGTCGATCACGCCTTGGCGATTGGCGACGAACCCCATGTAGAGCCCGTTCACACGACCGACGCCAACGACCATCTCCTTGCCCCGCTCCGGCAGCACTTCCCAGAACAGGCTGCGATCGACGAGACGGGCGATGACTTCGAGCACGTCGTAAGTCATGCGATGGTCCGCAGGGAACAGTCCTTGCAGTTCACGAGAGGGGAAGAACGGATCGCCCGCATCGGCGCCGTGCCGATAGAAATCCGCCGACGAGGAGCCCAGGCGGGCGATCTCTTCGCGGATCATGGCGATGGCGGTGGCGTCATCGGGGACGCGGACATCTGCGCAACCGGATTGGTGCACGTGAACTTCCGGGCCGCCGATGTCGAGACTTGAAAGGTGTTGGCTCTTTGCGCCTTTGATGAGCGCTGCGCCAGCGATGACCATGTAGGCCTGTTCGGTCATGTAGACCCGGTCGGAGATGATGGGCATGTAGCCACCACCCGCAATGCAGTCGCCAAAGACGCCCGCGATTTGAGCCACTCCGGCGGCGGCCAATTCGCTGTTCTTCTTGAAGATGTGACCCGCGCCAGTTCGACCGGGAAAGGACCGGGACTGTTCCGGGAGAAACAGTCCCGAGCAATCCACCAGGTAAATGACCGGGACGCGCAGACGGAGAGCCATTTCTTGTCCGCGTTGAATCTTCTCCGAGGTCAATGGCCACCAGGATCCCGAGGCCACTGTGTTGTCATTGGCGATGACCATGGTCCAGCACCCGTTGACGCTGACGAAAGCCGTGACCACTCCGGCGCCAGGGCTCTCGAGCTTGCCAAATTTGCGGCCCTTGTTGACAAACGTTCCGAGTTCGAAGATGCGGCTGCCTATGTCCTTGAGCTTCTCGATGCGCTCGCGCGCGGTCAACTTGCCCTTGGCGTGGACGCGATCGCGATACTTCTCTCCCCAGCCTGCATGCACTTTGGCGCGCTCTTCATCGAGCGTGTTCTCTTTTGCGAGCAGGGCTTCGCGGTTTTTTTGGAATGTGGCGTCGTCGAGCGCTGCGTCACGCGGCGAACCAATCGACATCAGGGGGACCTTGGCCATTTCTCTTGCTCTCTAGCTTGCTGTTGTCGGAGTGGCGTTCCAGCCGGGGATGGAAGCCGTGTCGTAGTTTCCCGAGCGGAACTCTTCGCTTTCGAGCACGGCGATGTGGACAGGGATGGTGGTGGGAACTCCCTCGATGTGGACCGACTTGAGGCACGACAACATCGTTTGAATGGCCTGTTCGCGCGTGTCGGCGTGGGCGATGACTTTGGCCAATAAGGAGTCGTAGTAAGGCGGCACCTCGTCACCCGCGGCCAGGTGGGTGTCGATGCGAATGGTCCCCGGACCACTGCCGGTTGCGAGATCAAACACCTCGAGTATTCCCGGCGTCGGCCGGAAGTCCTGGGAAGGGTCTTCCGCATTGATCCGGCACTCGATGGATGCGCCTCGTAGCTGGATGTCCCCTTGCTTCAAGCCGAGGGGTTCGTTGGCCGCAATGCGCAGCTGTTGTGCGACTAGGTCGACTCCGGAGACCATCTCGGTTACCGGGTGCTCCACCTGCAAGCGGGCATTCATCTCCATGAAGAAGAGCTCCCCATTGTCCGCACGCAGGAATTCCACTGTTCCCGCACCGCTGTAACCGATGGAGCTGGCCGCCTCCGCTGCCAACGCTCCGAGTTCCTTGCGCTGCTGGGGTGAGAGCGCGGGGCTTGGGGACTCTTCGATCAGTTTTTGGTGATTGCGCTGAATCGAACACTCTCGATCGCCCAAATGGATCGCGGCCCCAAAGCCATCGCACAGGATTTGAATCTCGATGTGCCGTCCGCCAGTCAGATAGTGCTCCATGTACAGGGCGCCGTTGCCAAAGGCGGCTGCGGCCTCGGCGCTCGCCTGCGCCCAGGCCTCTGCCAACTTCTCTGGACTAGCGCAGCGGCGCATGCCACGACCGCCACCGCCGGCGTCCGCCTTGACGATGACGGGGTAACCGATACGCTCCGCCACAGCGCGTGCCTCTTCTACGGTCTCAAGCAACCCATCGCTGCCCGGGATGCCGGCCAGACCAGCGGCGGCCATGGCTCGCTTGGCCGGAACTTTCAGACCCAATTGTTCCATGATGGCCGGTCCGGGCCCGATGAAGGTCAGGCCGTGCTGAGCGCAGAGTGCGGCGAAGACCGAGTTCTCTGCGAGAAAGCCCCAGCCCGGATGGACTGCGGCGCAACCGGTTTGGAGCGCCGCTTGCACGATGCGATCCACTCGTAGGTAAGAGTCCCGTGGCGCGGAGTCACCGACGCACACGACTTCGTCGAGTTCATCGATCCAGGAGGCACCCAGATCAGCCTGGGAGGCGATGCCAACGACGCGGATGCCGAGTTCGCGGGCGGCGCGGGCGACGCGCACGGCGACTTCGCCGCGGTTAGCGATGAGGAGACTGCGGAACATGAATGGACGCGTGGGGCCTGGGGAGGAAGGGCATAGGGTACTCGGCGGGTCCAGACGGAGCCACCTCGGCCTCCTTCCTTCGTTGGTTCCTGAATTGCGGATACCCGCCAGCCAAAGACCCGCGGGGTTGGTGAGCTGCCTGGAGCGGCCATCGGATAGCCTTGTCTGGGTGAAGATGCTCCTGATCAGCGCACTGTGGCTCTCGAGCCTTGGCCATCCCGGGTCATTCCATGGGGATCTCTCAGGGGCCGATGACTCTGCCTCCCTCTGGCTCGAACGATTGCACAGCGGTTCCGCGCGGGAGCGAGAGCGAGCGCAGCGTTGGCTAGGGGTGCACTTGGTCATCGACGACTATCCCGTGCTCGCCGAACGAGCCCGGTTGGCGGATGCCGAGACTCGTCGCCGGCTGGCCTTGGCTTTGGCTTCGGACTCGGATCATCTGGGTCTTTCTCTGCTGCTCACGGACGAGAAAGACACCGTTCTAGCGGAGATCGGGCTGGCTGCTTATGAAGAGCGTGTCACTCAGTG
>JBLIMI010000231.1:0-6215 GCA_047638655.1 Minisyncoccia bacterium
GCTCTATCTCAAACGAACTCCGTTCTTTACCCACCCGAAGAAAAGGCTTCCCGTCCAGGATGCTTCCATCTCATGAATATCGAAAGCCAAGACGCAAGCCTGCTGACGAGTCGTGCCTCCAATCCCCCGCGGCCCACGCTCATCCAAAAGCTCGTTCTCTCTCGCATGGAGGGAATCTCGTCGGGTGCCCTCACCATTCACGTGTCAGGCGGGCAGCATGAGTTTGGTGATGCAGCGGTCACTGAGCCTCACGGCGTGGTTCAGGTGAAGGATCCACGTTTCTGGCGGGCCGTGGCCTTCCGAGGGAGCATCGGCGCTGGTGAGTCCTTCTCGAAGGGCTGGTGGGCAAGCCCTGATCCGGCCGAGGTCGTGCGGGTCTTTGCGCGTAACCAGGACGCGCTTGTCGGAATGGAAGGTGGCCTTGCGTGGTTGTCGCGACCCTTCTTGTCCCTCTATCACTCGCTTCGTCGCAACAACGAGAGCGGGAGCCGCGACAACATCCGCGCTCATTACGACGTCTCGAACGAGTTCTTTGCTCTGTTCCTCGACGAGACGATGACGTACTCGTGCGGCATCTTTGAGAGTGAGACATCCACGTTGCTGGAGGCTTCGGTGGCGAAGATCGACCTCCTATGTCGCAAGCTCGACCTGAAGCCTACAGATCATCTGCTGGAGATCGGCACCGGCTGGGGAGCGTTGGCTCTGCACGCGGCGCGGGAGTACGGATGTCGCGTGACGACTACAACGATCTCGAAGGAGCAACACGATCTGGCAGCTCGGCGATTCCGGGAAGCGGGTCTCGAGGATCGCATCACACTCCTGTCCGAGGACTACCGGAACTTGAAGGGCAGCTTCGACAAGATTGTCTCGGTGGAGATGATCGAAGCGGTCGGAGCCGAGTACTACAACGAGTTCTTCGAGTGCTGTGCGCGGCTGCTGAAGCCGGAGGGCACCATGGCTTTGCAGGCGATTACCATCGCCGACCAGCAGTTCGAGAGTGCGCGCCGCTCGGTTGACTTCATTCAGCGGCACATCTTTCCGGGCTCGTGCATTCCCTCGGTGACGGCTCTGTGTTCCGCAATGACCCGCGGCAGCGACCTACGGCTGGTCGACTTGGAGGACATATCGGAGCACTACGTCAAGACGTTGGCGACCTGGCGGGGAAACCTCGCGGAGCGCTGGTCGGAAGCACGCGCGATGGGGTACTCCGATGAATTCCTACGCATGTGGGAGTTCTACTTCGCTTATTGCGAGGGGGGCTTTGCAGAACGGACCATCGGCGATGTCCACATGCTGCTCCAGCGTCCGGGTGCGAGAAGCTCGAAGCGCGTGCGAAGTCTCCAGGCGTGAAGAATCTAGCGAATTTCCTCCTTTTCCAGGCCGGATGGTTTGCCTGTGTGATGGCTGCGGCCGACGGGCAGCTGTGGCTTGGGCCGCTCGCCGTTCTCGGCGTTGTTGTCCTCCACCTGGCCTTTGTTACGCAGCCAGAGCATCGACGCCGGGAACTCGGCTACATCATCGCTGTGGGGCTGCTCGGTCTATTGGCCGACACGGGGCTAGGCTGGTTGGGGGCGACGCACTATCCAACCTCTGAGGAGGTCGGAGGGCTCTCGCTAGCTCCTCCGTGGATCGTCGCACTCTGGGTCCTCTTCGCCACGCTACCGCATCACTCCCTTTCCTGGCTGACGAAGCGCCCTTGGCTGTCGGTAGTCTTCGGCGCTTTTGGGGGGCCACTTTCCTACCTAGCCGGCGTACGAATGGGGGCTGTTGCCGTCGGGGAGTCGGCACTGCTGACATGGGGCGCGCTGGCCATCGAGTACGCGCTCGTCACACCCCTGATGCTTCACTTCGCGCGATCTGAAAAACTGACGATGACACGCGTGGACAAGCTTAGAGATCCATCCATATAGCTTGAGAACTGTGCATCCAGCCTGTAGAACGGCCCGAATAGAGTTAGGAAGTGGGGCGCTGCCCCATGGTTCGATCAATCGAGAAACGGGGGGCAGGATGTCTTTAGAGTCGAATGAAACACGTGGGACGATTCAAGCGTCGCCCGAGTCTGATCCCGGGACAACAAGCGGCTCGGCTCTTCGGACCGTTCCGCCGGGCAGCGGAGTGATTGAGGCGTACTCAAGTGGCGCTCTTAGAGTCTGCCCGGGCGATGACGGATTGGAGATTCGCTAGTGGCCCTCTCTTCGCCCGTTGAACAGGGGTCATGGAGCCATTGGCACGAAGATGGGATGTCCCTGCGCCTGGGAGTGTCCACTTGCCTCTTGGGTGAGTCCGTTCGATACGATGGCGGACACGCTCAGGACCGGTTCGTGAAGGACACCTTGGGCCAGTGGTTTGAATACGTGCCCGTTTGCCCCGAGGTTGACGTCGGTATGGGAACGCCGCGTGCCACGATTCGCCTGGTTCAGGAAGACCAGGGAGTGCGTCTCGTGGCGCCCTCGACGGGAGAGGACTTCACCGAACGAATGCAGAACTACTCGGAAGGCAAGGTCGCGGAGCTGATGAAGCTCGATCTGGACGGCTACATCCTGAAGAAGAGCTCCCCTTCCTGTGGCATGGAGCGCATTCGTGTCTATCTCAACGAAATGCCAGCCAGGCGCGATGAGAGCGGATTGTTCGCCGCGAAGCTGATGGAGCGCTGGCCCGCCTTGCCCGTGGAGGAAGAGGGGCGTCTGAATGACCCGATCCTACGAGAGAACTTCATCGAGCGCGTGTTCGCCCGCAATCGCTGGCGGGCGCTTGTTGCGCGCGGTCTCTCCCGCCGGAGCCTGATCGAGTTTCACACGGCACACAAGCTCTTGCTGCTCGCTCACAACGAGGCGGCCTATCGACGGATGGGGAGACTGGTGGGCAGCGCGGGCACGATCGACGACCGCGAACTCTATGCCGCCTATGAGGTTGAGTTCCAGGGGGCTCTGCGCACCAAAGCGAACATCAAGAAGCATGTCAACGTCCTGCAGCACGCGATGGGGCACTTGAAGTCCCATCTGGGGCCCACCGAGAAGCACTCCATCCTGGCAGCGATCGAGGACTTTCGTCTCGGGTTGTTACCCCTCGTCGTGCCGCTCACCTTGTTGCGCTACAACATCCACCAGTTCGGCGTGGAATACCTCGCGGGGCAGCTCTACTTCGATCCGCATCCGAAGGAGCTGATGCTTCGCAACCATGCATAAGTGGGTATGATGCACGGGACTGAAGGAGGAGTGCCTGAGATTCGCGTGCGCGACTTGAACGCTGTTCCGGTACGTAGCGACGGAAAGTACGTCCTGTACTGGATGGTCGCCGCACGCCGTACCCGGTGGAACTATACGCTCGACCACGCGGTGGGGCTCGCCCGCGAGCTCGATCGCCCACTAATCGTCCTGGAGCCCCTGCGGGTTGGCTATCGATGGGCCAGCGAACGCTTCCACCGTTTCGTGATCGATGGTATGGCGGACAACGCAAGTGCCTTTGCGAAGACGGGAGTGCTCTACCACCCGTATGTGGAGCCTGTCGCGGGGGCGGGCAAAGGGCTGCTCGAAGCGCTGGCGGCAGAGGCTTGTGCCGTCGTGACAGACGACTACCCCGCCTTCTTCCTTCCGCGCATGATCGGGGCTGCAGCGAAGAGCGTTGGCGTTCGCCTTCAGGCCGTGGACTCGAATGGCATCTTGCCTATGCGGGCCGCGGACCAGACCTTCGCCCGGGCCTATGACTTCCGTCGCTTCCTCCAACGCGAGATGGGGCCCTACCTCGTTCAAACCCCGGATCGCGATGCGCTGCGCTTGCCGCTTCGTCCGCGCCGCCGATTGCCGCACAGCATCGCCAGCCGTTGGCCGAGAGTTTCGGACGCGCTGCTTGCAGGGAAGCCGGGCAGTCTTGCACAACTCCCGATTGACCACGCGGTCTTGCAGACGCCGCAACTAGGTGGGGAGCAGGCTGGCCGGGGCACGCTTCAAGACTTCCTCGCGGGGCCCTTCGCGCGCTATGGCCAGGATCGAAACCATCCGGATGCGGATGGCGCGAGCGCCATCTCGCCCTACCTTCATTTCGGGCACCTGTCGGCCCACGAGGTCTTCAGTGCGATCGTTGATAGCGAGCGCTGGACGCCTGCATGCCTATCCACCCAGCGGAGCGGCAAGCGATCGGGGTGGTGGGGCATGAGCGCCGTCGCTGAGTCGTTTCTTGACCAACTGATCACTTGGCGCGAGCTCGGCTTCAACTTCTGCGTGAACCGTGCGGACCACGATCGCTACGAGTCGCTTCCTGAATGGTCGCGAGCCACGCTTGAGGAGCACGCCACCGATCCTCGGCCGCACAAGTACTCGCCGGAGCAATTTGAATGGGCAGAGACCCACGACGACCTTTGGAATGCTGCCCAGAATCAACTGCGCTTCGAAGGCCGGATGCACAACTACCTACGCATGTTGTGGGGGAAGAAGATCCTGCACTGGAGCGAGAGTCCGCGGGCCGCGCTTGAGATCATGGTCGAGCTGAACAACAAGTACGCGCTCGACGGCAGGGACCCCAACTCCTACAGCGGCATTTTCTGGGTGCTCGGGCGAAATGACCGGGCCTGGGGACCCGAACGGGAAGTGTTCGGCAAGATCCGGTACATGTCGAGCGCGAACACACGCCGTAAATTGCGCGTCAGTCACTACATCGAGCGTTGGGGCTTCGGCAACTAGGGAGACCCGCGTCTCGGGCTTGGTGGGGCAAGGGTCGATCCATGAACCGATGTTCCGTGAATCGACCCGGATGACTGAGGCTCAGGCTTGACTGACCGAAACCACGTCGAGCTCGTGCAGTACGTCTTCGAGCTGCGCCCAGCGCTGTTCCACCGTGCCTGTGTAGCCGATCGAGACACGCACGAGTCCCGGGGGGATGCCGGCGGCTTGCAAGTCGCTCTCCTCGAGTTCGCTGGAGGTCGAGCTCGCCGGCGCCGTCATCAAGGTTTCGAAGTAGCCAAGGCTGACGGCCATGAACCCGAAGCGGTCCTTGTTTTGGAGCACATCCATGAACTGGTTCGCGAGGTCCGCTGTTCCGAGGTCCACGCAGAAGATGCCGCCGTATCCGAACTCCGAGTTGGAGAGCGACTTCAACAGCTCGTGATCGGGATGGTCGGGCAAGCCCGGGTAGGTCACCGTCAAGCCGTGGGCTTGCAGGCGCTGCGCAAAGAGCAATGCGCGCCGGGAGTGCTCCAGCATGCGCATGCCCAGGTGCGGCAAGCGCATGCTGATGTGGTAGGCCACCTGGGGATCCATGGTGGGGCCGAGCAACATGAGGGAACCCTGGTGCAAGTCCATCAAGCTCATGATGAGTTCTTGTCGGCCGCAGATCGCACCGGCGATGGCATCCGAGGCTCCGTTGATGAACTTGGTCAGGCTGTGCACGACCACGTCCGCGCCGAGCTGGATGGGGGAGACCATCAGTGGGCAAAACGTGTTGTCGACGACGAGTTGGGCCCCATGGGCGTGGGCGATCTTCGCCAGCTTGGGGATGTCCGCCACACGCAAAGTCGGGTTGGAGAGCGTTTCGAGGTACAGCACCTTGGTGCGCTCCGTGAACGCGCGCTCCACCGCGTCGAGATCGGTGATGTCCACCATCTACACATGGACACCGCACCTGGTCGGCAAGTACTCGCGGAAGAGCGCGAACGTTCCACCATAGACGGTGTTGCTCGACACCACATGGTCGCCGGTCTCGCAGAGTTGCAGCACGGTGGAGGATATGGCGCTCATGCCACTGGCCGTGCAGTAGCCCGCTTCAGCTCCCTCGAGAGCTGCGATCTGACGCCCGAGCACATAAATCGTCGGGTTGAAGTGCCGCCCGTAGAGGTAGCAGCCACCGCTGTCCGGACCGTATTGGCCTTGGAAGACAGCCGGCATCATCTTGGCGTCCAGCACGGTGAACGTCGTGCTGGTCTCGATGGACATGTTGACCCCGCCGTGCTCACCAAATTCGTGACGCATGTTGGCGAGGGATTGGATCGGATTGAAGGCAGTCATGGCTGATTCGGAGGTGGAAGGAGGCCCGGGATCGACTCCTTCAATATGGACCCTTGTGTCCTGACATGGACCGGGTCGATTTCGGTCTATTGTCCGAATTGCAGAAGAATGCGCGGTCATCCAACAAGGTCCTGGTCGTACTGGGCCCAGTTTTGTAACGCGGTACCTGGTCAGCGGGAGTTTGGGAGGGCCGAGTCCCGGATGCCTGGCCTAGCCGGT
>JBLIMI010000232.1:0-6199 GCA_047638655.1 Minisyncoccia bacterium
CGAGGCCGCGGTCGTGCGCGAGAACTTGCTGGCCATGACCCGCGCTGGCGCCGACCTATTGATCACTTACCACGCAAGAGAAGCTCTCCAAGGAGGATGGCTATGAGCACTTCACAGGGCCTGGAGCCGCAAACAGACATGCAATTGACGAACACCAAGTCCGCTACAATTTTTGAGCGCGCCAAGCGCGTGCTACCCGGTGGAGTGAGTTCCCCTGTGCGCGCCTTTGGCGCCGTGGGTGGAGACCCTCCGGTCCTGGAATCCGCCAAGGGCGCCTTTGTGCGGGACGTGGACGGCAACCAGTACCTAGACTTCGTTGGATCCTGGGGTCCATTGATCTTGGGTCACGCGAATGAGGCCGTCTTGCAGGCGATTCACGAAACAGCTGCCCGCGGAACCACTTTCGGAGCACCTACGCCCCTCGAGGTGCAGCTCGCCGAACGCATCACCGGTATCTATCCGGGCCTTGAGAAAGTGCGCTTCACCTCTTCCGGAACGGAGGCGGTGATGAGCGCCGTGCGCCTTGCCCGGGGCTTCACCGGTCGCGATTTGATCGTCAAGTTCGCCGGTTGCTACCACGGCCACGCCGACCACTTGCTGGTGCAAGCGGGTTCTGGATTGGTGACCTTCGGCAGCCCCTCTTCGGCCGGAGTTCCCGCGGAGTTCGCGGCCATGACGTTGGTACTCGACCTCGATGATGACGAGGGTTTCGAACAACTCATGAAGGAGCGTGGCCACGAGATCGCGCTAGTCATGATCGAGCCCATCCCGGCCAACAACGGGCTGCTCTTGCAGCGCAAGGAGTTCTTGCAGAAGTTGCGCCAGGGCACCAAAGCCGTTGGAGCTTTGCTGCTCTTCGACGAGGTCATCAATGGCTTCCGCGTCGCGCGCGGTGGCGCTGCGGAACTGTTTGGCATCACGCCCGACCTGGCCACGTTCGGCAAGGTCATTGGTGGCGGCTTGCCCGTGGGCGCCTTTGGCGGCCGCGCGGAAATCATGGACAACCTGGCCCCCCTGGGTCAGGTCTACCAGGCAGGAACTCTCTCGGGGAATCCTGTCGCCATGGCCGCCGGCCTCGCCACCCTAGACGAACTCGAACGGAGCAACGGGTGGGATCACCTGGAAGCGCTAGGCGCGGAACTCGAAGCTCGCTTGACCCCCATTCTGGAGGCCGCACCTTTTCCCATGCAACTCGTGCGGGTGGGATCGATCTTCTGGATGTCGTTGCAAGCCGGAGCTCCGCCGCGCCGGGCGGATGCCATTGACCCTGGTGCAGCCGAGATCTTCGCGGGCCTCTTTGCAGGCCTCTTAAAGCGCGGCATCACGATCGCCCCCTCCGCTTACGAAGTGGGGTTCCTCTCCATGGCTCACACCAGCGAAGACCTCCAAACCCTGGCCCGTGGACTCGAGGATACCTTGCGCGAAATGGGGTCCACGAACTGAACATGTCCCTGCCCCTCAAGACCACCCGCACCCTACAACTGGCCATCGTAGCCATGCTCGCCACGAGCTTGGCCACGATATTCTATTGGGTGATCGATGAGGCTCGCTACATGAATAACGCCGAGCAAGACTGGTTGGCCCAATTGGAACTCGAGGCCCACGTCAGCCAAAGCTTGCTGGAGGACGGGTACCAGGCTCAACGCATCGAAGAGTTCTTCCCGGCTCTGCTCGCCCGGGATGGCACCGTGATGGTAGATCCCGCTGCTGCGGCCGCCCTCTCGGCGAGCCGCCGCAAACGTCTCTTCCGCATTGGCTCGGAAGGCACCTTCTTGCTACTCGTCCTGGCGGGTGGTATCGCCACCCTGACGTACACGCTGCGCCAACCGGCCGAACTCTCTCGCAGGCAAGCCAACTTCGTGGCTGCGGTTAGCCATGAATTCAAAACGCCCTTGGCGAGCATCAAGCTCGCTTGCGAGACCTTGCTGCTGCGCGACATGGACCTGAGCGCGCAACGCATCCTGGCCAAGCGCATGTTGTCGGACACGGGCCGCTTGGAGACGATGGTCACCAACATCCTGGACGCGGGCCGGGTGGATGAGGGACGTCTCAGTCTCTCTCCCCAAGAACTGCCCCTTGAGGCCGTCATCGGTCCCCTCTTGAAACGCGCCCATGAACGCGGTCTGGGTTCGGATGTGCTATTACGCGCTGAATTGGAGCCCGATGTGCAAGTCATGGCAGACCCGGTGGCCCTCAGCGCAGTGCTGGACAACCTAATCAGCAACGCCCTGCAGTCGGTATCTACCGCCGGTGGCGGCGAGGTGCTCATCGCAGCGAACTCTACAGGCCAGGAAGTCCAAATCGACGTACGGGATGACGGACTGGGTTTCCCTCCCTCCGAATCGAAGAAGCTGTTCGAGAAGTTCTACCGTCTCGGCGATGAAATGCGCCGCGAAACCAAAGGCAGCGGACTCGGACTGTACATCGTGAAGACATTCATTGAAAAAAGTGGTGGCCGCGTCCAAGCAAAGAGCAAAGGCCTCGGCCACGGCGCCACCATCAGCCTCTGGATTCAGCGAGGCAAGGGGGACATGCGCGCATGACCTCAACCAAACGACGAGTGCTGGTGGTGGATGACGAGGCCAATCTGGCACTCGGCATCGCCGAGAACCTGGAGATGGAAGGCTACTACTCCGATATCGCTGAGGATGGCGAACAGGCCTTGTCCAAGATTCGGTCAGGCGATTGGGACCTGGTCGTTCTGGACGTGATGATGCCCAAGAAGGACGGACTCACCGTTTGCCAGGAACTGCGGGCGGAAGACAACAACGTGCCCATCCTGTTTCTGACCGCCCGTGGTGGTCTGGACGATCGACTGCGTGGATTGGAAGCCGGGGGCGATGACTACCTGCCCAAGCCATTCTCCCTGCGCGAGTTGTTGTTGCGCGTGGCTGCCATCGTGCGCCGGCGTCAAAGCGAGTTGAAGCGCGTAGCCACCACTTCCGAGGTGAGCTTTGGCGGCAACCATGTGGACTTCGCCACCTACAAAGGCCGTGCCTTTGACGGAGAGGAGCACAGCCTTACCCACAAGGAAGCCATGATCCTGAAGACCCTCAGCGAACGAGAAGGGACCATCGTTTCCCGCGAAGAAATCCTGGAAGCGGTCTGGGGCTACGAAGTCTTCCCCTCCACGCGCACTATCGACAACTTCATCGTGCGCTTGCGCAAGCGCTTCGAAAACGACCACGAACACCCCGCCCACCAGCACACGATTAGGGGTGTAGGGTATCGCTTCACCTTGGAGCCCGAGACAAACTGATGAACAATCGCTTTCTGAACACTCTCCGCGGAGAGACCACCGATCGCCGCCCCCTATGGATCATGCGCCAGGCAGGTCGTTTCTTGCCGGAGTACCGCGCGCTGCGGGCGGAGCACAGTTTCGAGGAGCTCTGCGCTTCGCCTGAACTGTCAGCCGAGGTCACCATGATGCCCATGGACCGTTTCGAGTTGGATGCAGCCATCGTCTTCGCGGACCTGATGACTCCCGTTGAGGCCCTCGGCATCGACGTGCGCTTCGATCCGGGGCCCGTGCTCGAAAAACCCCTGCGTAGCGCGGCGGACATCCGCGCCTTGCGCGTGCCGGAGTGCGGCGAAGAGATCGCACCGGCCGTATACAGCACATTGAAGCTGGTCAAGGAACGCCTGGACGGCAGTGCCAATCTGATCGGATTCGGTGGCTCACCTTTCTCCATCGCGGCCTACCTAGTGCAAGGCAAAGGCGGCAAGGATTTCATTCAGATGCGCGCTCTCTTGCGCGAGGACCCAGTGGCCTTCGGGCAATTGATGGCGGTGCTCTCCGAGTTGGTCGCCAAGTACCTGATCGAGCAACACAAGGCGGGCGCCGACGTGGTACAAGTCTTCGACTCTTGGGCGGGCTTGCTCTCTCTACCCGATTGGGAGATTCACATGCGTTCTCACCTGGAGAACCTGATCGGCGAATTGAATCGGGCCGGCATCCCGAACATTTACTTCGCCAACGGTGCGCCCCACTTGGCCGAGGCTCACGCAACCCTGCCCAGTCAAGGACTCGCTCTCTGCTGGCGCAGCGATCTGGCGGCCCTTCGCGAAAAGCTCGGGCCCCACGAAGGTGCGGGCAAGGCGCTCCAAGGAAACATTGATCCCGCCTGCTTGTTGGCGGGCCCCGAGGCGACTCGCACGGCCGCGCGCCACTTGCTTAAGAGCGTTCCCGCCCGCGGACACATCGTCAATCTTGGCCACGGCATCACTCCCGAAGTTCCGATCGCCAGCGTCGAAGCTTTGATCGAAACCGTGCAAGCGGAAGGCTAAGAGTCGAGGCCATGAACCACCATCCGCTGCCTACAGATCGCTCGGTCACTGCGGCCCTGCTGCGCCGTCACGACCAGCCGGGACCGCGTCACACGAGCTACCCCACCGCCATCGAATTCTCGGACCGGGTCGACCGTGAGAGTTATGAAGCTTGCCTGAACGCAGCCAACCGGTTGCCGGACGAAGTGCTCGCTGCCAACATGCACTTACCCTTCTGCGAGGGGCGCAGCCACTTCTCTGGCGGCTCTAGCCAAACCTTCTGATGCAGGCAAGCCGGCAGGAACGTCCGCGAATCCTGGTGATCGGTGCCGGGATCAACGGCTTGAGTGCTGCCTGGAGTGCATGGCAATCTAGCGCAGAGGGACGGGCCGACATTACTGTGCTCGAGTCCGCCTCGGAGGTGGGCGGCAAGGCGCGCACGCGCATCGACGGGGACTGGCTTTTCGAGGAAGGCCCCACCGGTTTCCTTTCGGGTGAAGAGACCATCGATCGCTTGATCGAACTCGCCGGACTCGACCCCTTGCCCGCCCGTGCACAAGCGGCCCGGCGTTATGTGGTGCGCGCGGGCAAGGCCCGTGAAATCCAGGCGAACCCTCTGGCCTTCGCGAAGAGCGGCATCCTCTCGCCCCTGGGCCTAGCGCGCATGGCACTGGAGCCATTCATCCCCCGGGGCAATGCATCGGATGAGAGCATTTGGGAGTTCGCTCGACGTCGCTTGGGAGCGCAAGCGGCCGACCGTTTGATCTCCCCAATGGTGCTCGGTGTCTTTGCCGGAGACGCAAAGTGCCTCTCGCTTCCGTCCGCGTTCCCTCGCATGGCTGAGTTGGAGGAGGATCACGGATCATTGATTCACGCCATGGCCAATCTCGCCCGCGGCAAGAAGAAGAGCGGCGGGCCCGCGGGCCCCGCCGGCTCCCTGCATTCTTTCGCCGCTGGCATGCAGAGCTTGCCCCGTGCTTTGGCTCAGCGCGCTCCTTTCGAGGTGGTCTGCAACGCCAAGGTCTCACGCATCTCTCGCGATCTCCGTTCTTGTTGCTGGCATATTCAGGTGGAAGGCGAGCTCAATCCCCGGCAAGCGGACCTGCTCGTGCTCTCCTCGGACCCACGCTCTTCCGCCCGCTTGCTCGAGGGCGTCTCCCCCGCCATCTCCCGTGAACTCGCCAGCCTCACGATTCCAGCGGTGTCCGTGGTGGGTCTCTCGTACCCTAGCCGGTCGGCCTTTCCCACGGGCTTTGGCGCCTTGATCCCGCGCGGAGAAGGCTTTCGCATCCTCGGCTGTCTGTTTGATTCGCAACTCTTCGATGGGCGCTCTCCCGATGGTCGAATCCTGGTGCGCTGCATGCTCGGCGGCGCCACGGACCCCGAGCTTGCCATGCAGCCTGCGGATGACTTGGCGGCCATGGCGGAAGAGGACTTGAAACGCTTGTTCGACATTCAGGAACGCTCCGAGACCCAAGCGGTCGTGCAGCATGTGGCCGCCATTCCACAGTACGAAGTGGGCCACGCACAACTCTTGCAACGCATCGACTGCGCACTGGAAGCAGACGCCAAGCAGGGTCCAGGACTTTTCCTCGCGGGTTCCCATGGGGCTGGTGTGGCCTTCGGTAAGACCGCCCGGGAAGGCTGGCGCGTGGGTGCCTTGGCCGGTGAAGCCGCCCTGGCGCTCACTCCGAGCCTGAAGTGAGCGTGAGTTCCGACCGCTCGGGCGTGAAGTCATCGAAACGTCCCACAAGGATCCCAACGAGGTCCACCAAGGACAACAGCGGGTGCCCGCGTCGGCGCAGGCGATCGAAGGCTGCGGAATCGGGCCAGCGGTAATACGCTCCTTCTTCCGCAACTTGGCGCTCGGCTTCTAGCTCCCCATTTTGCAGCGCACTGAGGCAGCGGGCCAGCACGTTCGAGGCGCAGCGAC
>JBLIMI010000233.1:0-6197 GCA_047638655.1 Minisyncoccia bacterium
ACGGATGCGCAGCTCCTATCCAATGACGTCTCCAATGCCCACTACGTTGAACCAGGCCGGCTCGTGTACCGGCGTGGGGGCGCGCTATACAGTGCCTCGTTCGACCTAGAGACGTTTGAGCTTGGCACGGATCCTGTCCGGGTAGCTAAGGACGTGCGCTTGCACGATTGGCCCATTCACGCGCTCTTCGGGACCTCCCGTGACGGGCGCATTGTCTACATACATCAGCAACCTGATGTGGTCGAGTCCGAGTTTGTCTGGGTGGATATGGAGAGCGGTGCCATCGAACCGCTCGGTGTTCAGGGCATTCTCTGGAACCCCGCACTATCCGACGATGGCACCAAGCTCGCCTTCGATCGCTCGACGATCCGCAACAGTGGGGACGTGTGGGTCCGTGATCTCGTGCGGGGCGTCGAGGTGCAAATCACCCGGGGAGCGAGCGACGATTCCTTCCCGTCCTGGTCCCCGTCCGGTGACGAGCTCTACTTCTACATCACTCCCAGCATTTTCACCTGTGACCCAGCCGGGCTCAAGCAGCCCGAGCTGGTCGTACAGGGGCTGAAAAAACTCAGCCCTGGTGATGTCTCTGGGGACGGAACCAAGCTGTTGTTCTTCGGTCGTCCGGGTATTGAGGAAGCCGACTCGCTCAGGTCCCTCGAGTTGGCCTCGGGCGAGGTGACGAGCATCCTCCAGGTGGCTGGGGGAGTAGACAGTGTGCAGCTCTCGCCGGACGATGCCTGGTTCGCCGTTCAACTCTCGGGCGAGGATCAGGCCATCGTTGTGGCCACCTTCCCCGAGGGCAAACACGCTACCCGCATTCCGATGGAGGGCGGTGGGGGCCTGCGTTGGTCAAGGGACGGCCGTGAGCTCTACTGCTCGTCGGTAGACCAACTCTTCGCGGTCCCGCTCAAGTTCACGCCCGGCTCCCGGGAAGGTGCGCGTCGTCTTGCCACGGGAATCGGGGTTCCTCTTCGACCGCAGCTTCGATGTTTCCATCGATGGGCGTCGACTACTGGTCGTCCGCCCTGGCACGCAGGAGCGCCACGAGCCGCTGACCCTACTTGAGAACGGGGTCCGATAGCTGACTCCGTGCTCTTCGCGCCTACCGCGTAGCCCATCCCGGTCAGGCCGAGCCGGAGCTATACGCTCTCGCCGGTTGCTCGCGCGCTGAAGGCTGCATTGAAGAATCCAAGCCGCTTGCCCGACGCGAAGTAGTCACCGATGTCAGAAAACTTCCGGGACACAGCGAAGCCGATTCCCAGGAGGATTGCCACGTAGAGGCCGATGGCCAGGAGCTTCATGACGGTCGGGGTATCCATAGGGGCGTGCCTCGCCAAGCCCCGGTAGGCAGAGCCTAGTGTGTGAAGACTCCCACTGCGCGTGGCAGCGGCGAGCTTGCCGGCTTGACTGGGCGTTGATGCACCAGTCCCCACCTTCTCCGGTTCACCAGAAGGTGTTCAGAGGTCACAAGTTCCCCGAGTCAGTGGCTGCTGGCATGAATTCCCGGGTCTGCTCAAAGTACACGACCAAATATCGAACCACCAACCTGGCCGACTAGGACCAGGCTCTGGTCGAGCGCGGTTCACAAATGGCGAGTCTATTGCGAAGATCCTGGAGCACCTCGAGTTGCCCAGCGTGATGACCCAGCCTGCTCCGCCGCGCGCGCCACCTCAGCTGGAGCTTGGGTTCGAGGGTTGTTGAGAGAAGCGAAAACGCGGGCGCGATGAAAGCCGTGGTGGGAGAGGCGTGTCCGGCGTCCGGCGAGTGGATGGATTTGGGGGTTGTGGGGGCGTCGACTTGGGACGGGAGTGCTGCGCGTGGGCGGGAGAAACGGCGGGATCTGGGAGTGCAGGGCGCCTGGAGGGTGATGCTGGGGTTGGCGAAGGCCCTTTGGATCTCTTATTCTCTGGTGGAGCGCGTCGATGTGATCAGTGCTCGGGACATGCTCGCTGCGCTGCGCGAAGCCTTTGCAGAAGCCGATGGGCTATTCATGTGCGCAGCGGTTTGCGATTGGCGTCCCCGGCGCAAGCTCGCGGGCAAGTGGCGCAAGAAGGACGGCGGAACCCAGTCCGTAGCCCTGGATCTCGTGCGCAATCCGGACATCTTGGCCAGTCTCGCCAAGAAAAAGGGACCGCGTCTAGTCGTCGGGTTCGCCTTGGAAACAGAATATGGAATGGCACGAGCCCGGGCGAAGCTGAAGCGCAAAGGGGCCGATTATATCGTGCTCAACGACCCCAGTGCGCTTTCTGGCACCCGGGCGAGTGTCAAAATCCTGGGCTCTGATGGCAGTTCGTTGGGACTTGATGACCGCACCAAGGATCAAATCGCTAGGGTCTTGGTAGGCCTGTCGAGGACCTAGTGGTGTGCGGCAAAAAGTTCGGCACATCACTAGCGGGGAATTCACCTGTTCTTCAATTACTGGGGCTAGGCTTCCGAAGTGAAGACAAAACAGAGAATCACTGTCGTTGAAGACGAAGAGGATATCCGTGAGATTCTGGAGTACACCTTAGAGCGTGAGGGCTTTGTGGTGTCGAGCGCGGAAAATGGACTCTCCGGACTCGAGTTGATCCAGCGCGAGATTCCTGACCTCGTGCTGTTGGATCTGATGTTGCCGGATGTGGATGGCCTCGAAATCTGCCGCCAACTAAAGGCCGATGCAGGAACCCAGCAAGTGTCGATCATCATGGTGAGCGCCAAAGGCGAGGAAGCTGATATTGTGCTTGGCCTTGGTTTGGGCGCCGATGATTACATCCCCAAGCCCTTTCGAGCGCGGGAACTCGTTGCTCGCGTTCGGTCGGTGTTGCGGCGTGCGGAAGCGACCTCGAGCGAGGAAAGCACGCAAGAGATCGTGATCCATGGCCCGCTCTCCATCGATCTTGGCTCGCACAAGATCCACCTGGATGGCGAACTGCTGGACTTGACAGCCACCGAGTTCAAAATCCTTCATTTACTCGCGAGCCACCCCGGCCGAATCTTCAGCCGCAGCCAGATCCTCTCCGATTCCCGGGGTGCATTGGCCGCTGCTTACGACCGTAGTGTGGACGCCCACGTTCGGACGATCCGCAAAAAAATGGGGAAGCACCGGGACATGATCGAAACGGTACGGGCGATCGGTTATCGCTTCGAGGACTTCTCGTAGTCCATAGGCTCCCATGAATGCCCTCGGCTTTATCTGGAAAGTGTTCGGCGGCATGGTCGCCGTCATTCTGATAGCAGCCTTGGTGATTTACGTCTCGGTGCTACCCGCTCTTGATGAACGAGTGACGAGCGAGACTGAGGTGTATGTGGTCCAGAGTGCGAGTCTGGTTGCCGAGCTGGCGAGTGCGACCTGGCAGGCTGGAATCGAATGGGCTGACCAGCAGCCCTTGCATCGAGCCGCGGCCGCCCTCGAGGGGAGTCGCGTGACCCTGATCACGGCGGACGGCAAAGTAGGGTACGACAGTCACGAGGATCCCCAGGTGATGGACAACCACCTCGGCCGTCCTGAGTTGCAGGATCCAGGTGTGCCCATCCGGCGCTTCAGCAGAACCCTCCAGAAGGAGATGACGTACTGCGCCGAGCCTGTAATTGTTAACGGTGAAACGCGAGCCTACGCCAGAGTCGCCATCGCCACCGTGGACTTAAGGGCGCGCATCGCGGGTTGGCGTGCGGCCATTCGCAACGGGGTGCTCTTGGCCAGTTTGGCTTCGTTGCTCTTTGCTGCATTCTTCTCTCAGCGCCTGACTCGGCCCCTGAGCAACATTGCCAGCTTGGTGGATGAGGTTGGAAGGGGCCGAACTTCTCGACGGCTGAAGGTTGAAGGGCACGATGAGGTCGGGCGGCTTGCCCGCGCTGTGAACAAGATGGCCGACGACATCGCCAGTCACATCGAGCGCATTGAGCAAGACGGGGCAGAGCGGGAAGCCATTCTCTCGACGATGACCGATGGCGTTCTGGCCATGGATCATGAGCGTCGGGTGCTCTTCATCAATGACCCGGGTTGTGTGTTCTTGCAGGCCACGGAAGCTGAGGTCTTGGGCAAGCCCATTTGGGAGCTGATACGGCTCTCGGTTCTGAACGAACTGCTGGACAGGTGTGCGAACGAGGGGCTAGCGGTGCGCGGTCATGCAGATTTCGAGACTCCGGAAGGCCAGCGCAATGTGGAGATGTCAGCCGCTCCGATGGTGGAACTTGAAGGGTCCAGCAGTGGATGTGTTTTGATCTTGCGAGATGTTTCAGAGCTTCGCCACTTGGAGGCCGTACGCCGAGACTTCGTGACGAATGTCTCCCATGAGCTCAAGACTCCGTTGACGGCGATGCGCGGCTACGTCGAAGCAGTCTTGGAGGACGATTCCATGGAGCCGGAGAGGCGGATCTCCTTCTTGACGAAAGCCCAGCGTAATACGGAACGACTGAGTGCCATTGTGACCGACCTGCTTTCTCTCTCGCGTCTCGAGTCCGAGGAGCGCGAGATGGTTTTCGAGAGCCGGGACGTTGGAGAGCTTTTTGGTGAGGCCCAAGCGGAGGTGCTGGACTTCGCCGAATCTCACTGCATTCGGATCGAGTTGCAGAGCCCAACGCCGCCGATCCAGGTGGAAGTGGATACGCCCATGTTGGTGCTGGCCCTATCGAATCTCATCTCCAACGCCGTCAGATACTCCCCGAATGGAGCGGTGGTTTGGTTGAGCGCTCGATGCGCCGCAAACGAGGTGCGTTTGGAGGTCAAGGACCACGGGCCTGGGATTCCGCCCCAGGATCTGGACCGAATTTTTGAGCGCTTCTACCGGGTGGACAAGGCGCGTTCCCGCAACTTGGGGGGGACGGGCTTGGGGTTGTCGATTGTGAACCACGCAATTCACGCTCATGAAGGACGCGTGGAAGTCGCAAGCGAGGTTGGCAAAGGCTCGACCTTCACCTTGGTGCTGAAGGCGCATACAAGCCAGCCTCGGCGCTAAATTCGGTCGTCACGGAGTCTGCACTCCACCTTCACTATTTCTTCACACAGGGGGTCGAAACTCCCAGCATGAAGAAAAACATTGGAACGGTCGCGCTGCTTAGCCTCTTGGCAGCTTGCGGCAACTCAGCAGACGAGAATGTACAAGCCGCTGGAAGCCTCTCTGGCACAGTGGCCATTGACGGCTCGTCCACAGTCTTCCCGATCACCGAGGCCGTCGCCGAAGAATTTCGGAAGGTCATGCCAAACATTCGGGTGACGGTGGGTATTTCCGGGACCGGCGGAGGCTTCAAGAAGTTCATGGCGGGCGAGACGGACATTTCCGACGCTTCGCGCTACATCAAGCAGAAGGAAGTCGATGGTTGCGAGGCTGCAGGCTTGAGCTACATCGAATTGCCCGTGGCTTACGACGGCTTGGCCGTAGTGGTCAACAAGGAAAACTCCTTCGCCTCGAGTATGACGGTCGCAGAGCTGCGCTCGATCTGGGCTGCAGATGCCACCGCAAAGACTTGGAAGGATGTCCGTCCGGAGTGGCCGGATCGCGAATTCAATCTCTACGCCCCGGGACAGGACTCCGGAACGTTTGACTACTTTACCGAGGTCGTCAATGGCAAGTCGGGTAACTGTCGTCCCGATGCGACCTTCTCCGAAGACGACAACGTACTGGTCCGCGGTGTTTCTGGTGACCCCGACGGCCTAGCTTTCTTCGGGTTTGCGTACTACATCGAGAACGCGGGCCAGTTGAATGTCGTGGCCGTCGATGGTGGCGAGGGCCCGATCATTCCCAGCATGGAGACGGTGAAGAACGGGACCTACGCACCCCTCTCTCGACCGTTGTTCATCTACGCCTCCGTTCCTGCAGCAGAGAGGCCTGAAGTCGATGCATTCCTGACTTTCTACTTGGAGCGAGTAGGGGAGCTTTCCGCAGAGGTCGGCTACGTCCCCTTCCCGCAGCCGCTCTACACGAGCCTCAAGAACCGCTACAAGCAGCGAGTCACAGGAACGCTTCACGAGCAGAGTGGCTCTGTCGAAGCGCTCTACAACTAGGCTCGAAAACCGATGGAATCGTCCACCCTCCAGGGCAGCGCTCGGCGGCGTCTGTACGAGTCCCTGATACGAAACGTATTGCGGGCTTGTGCGGGGCTGTCCGTATTGACGAGCGTTGGGATTTTCTTCGTCTTGCTGAAGGAGTCGCTCCCCTTTTTCGAGGAAGTTCACCTGACGGAGTTCCTGTTTGGAACCACGTGGGCACCATTGATGGAAC